>JANNFH010000361.1:0-1771 GCA_031379565.1 Alphaproteobacteria bacterium | reverse complement strand
AATGCGGACTGGACGATCTTTTCTCGCGCCGAGGCAATCGAAACGGACGAACTTGGCCTGATCCATCCCGGGCCTATCGAGAACGTCTCCAAACTGAGCATCGGCGCTTCGCGCGATTTCCGAGTGACCGACAATGTGACGCTCGCACTCGGCGCTCTTGTCAGCCAGAACTGGACCAGCGGCGCTCTCTCACCGCTCTATGACGGCAATCCCCTCGGCGCGATGGCGTTCGTGCGTTTGAAGATCGGATAGACCTTAGATGTCTTCGGCGAGGCGGCGAAGCGTCGCCTCGCCGATCGCTGCGTGGCGCGGATCGTCAACCCGGCCGGCATCGTAAAGAGATGCGCCAAACAAGATGGCCCAACCGCGCGCGCGGGCGAGAAGCGCATCATCTGGCGCATACGCTTGCAGCGCTGCAGCACGGGTGCTGGCGTCGGCAAGGAGTCCCCAAACGGCGCCAAGGTCGACGGCGGGGTCACCCCTGCACATGTCTCCCCAATCGATGACACCGGCGAGGCTTCCATTCAGCGAGAGCACATTCTGCGCATGTAGGTCGCCATGCAACCAAACAGGCGTCTCCGAATTGGGCGCAGCTAGAGCCTTGCTCCAGGCATGGTCGATTTTTGGCGTGATGAGGTTGGAGGAGTTGCGCAAGCGTTCAAGGCAAGGCTCGAAGCGCGCACGGCGAACCTCAAGGGGAACACCCCGGACTGGATTTGCCGGCGCCTGCGATGGCGCAGGCTGATGTAGCGCCCGCAGGAAGGCAGAGAGTTGGGGCCCTTGATCCTGTCGCAGGGGTGCGGAATCGACCGGTACGCCTTTGATCCAGGGAACCACGCTCCACGGCCAGGCGAAGGCTGAACTGGGCCCGCCTATGGCTATGGGAGCAGGAACCGGAAGGGTTAAGCGAGGCGCCAGTTCGCAAAGCCAGCGTTGCTCGTTGAGCAGTAATTGAACGGCAAGCTGCCGGCGCGGCAAACGCACAGCAAGATCCTCGCCCAGGCGGAAGGTGAAGTTGTCCCACCCCTCGCCAAAGAACGTCACGGGTAGGTGAGCGTGCTGGGGATGTTGCGCGGACACCAGCGCGCGAACGAGATCCGGCGTTACGGCGATTTCTACTGCGGGCGCGCCAACCATGGTCGTAACAAATAGTTTGTTTTGGGTCGGCCGTCAGCTGGGCGGGTTCGACATGAAGCTTTCAACCAGCGAGCCCGCAAGCATGCGCCAGCCATCGACCAGCACGAAGAAAATGAGCTTGAACGGCAGGGATATGGTGACCGGCGGCAACATCATCATACCCATCGCCATCAGGATGGAGGATACGACAAGGTCGATTACCAGGAATGGCAGGAAGACCATGAAGCCGATCTCGAAGGCACGCTTCAGCTCCGAGATCATGAACGCTGGCGCCAGCACCTGGAAGGGCGCATCCGCCGGGCTCTGCAGGTTCTTGATATTCGCCATGTCAGCAAAGAGCTGGACGTCCGCCGGGTTGGCGTGGCGGCCCATGAACTGCTGCACGGGACCGAGCGCCCGCGGGATTGCCTCCTCCAGCGTGATCGCCTCGGCCATGTAGGGCTGGATGCCGGCTTCGTACGATTGCAGGAAAGTCGGTGTCATCACGAAGGCGGTGAGGAACAGCGAGAGCGAGATGATGACCGAGTTGGGCGGCGCGTTCTGCAATCCGATGGCCGTACGCACGAGCGAGAGCACGACGACGATGCGGACGAACGAGGTCGTCATCACCAGGATGGACGGCGCAAGCGACAGC
>JANNFH010000347.1:0-1950 GCA_031379565.1 Alphaproteobacteria bacterium | reverse complement strand
GGATGATCCGCTAGCGCGGCAGAGCGCGGTGTCAGCGGCGGCAGAGGATGCAGTGCGTGAAAGCCGCGCCACAGCGACGGGCGCGACGGTGCGAAAAGGCAAAGCGCCGTATCGCGGGCGGCGGCGGAAATAGGCTATACGGCTGCGACCCGCTCACCGACGGCGTCCCAAGCTTCCATTCCGTCTGGCCGCTGGCGGAGCGTTACGAAGCGCTGCTGCGCGTCTTCAACGATCCCGCCGGGTACGCCAAGCGTCTGGCCAAGCGCCTCTATGCGCGCGCCGTCGCATGTCTGCGCGCCCTCTTCCGCGAACCGCGTGAGGCGCGCCATCGCATCGATTTGTGTGATCGGTTTGAAAGCGCAAGCGAGAAAGCTGCGCAGCACTTTCTCAACTTAAGCTGACGCCGAATGCAGCACGAACACGCGCGCTGATCAGCCCGCCGCGTCGCCGTTTGGCGGCGCCGGCTTAACCTGCGTGGTTTTCACCGAGCGGACGAAGCCCGCAATCTCATCGGTCCCGTGCGCACCTTCGTCGCGATCCACCACGGCGGCGGCTTGATCGATCAGAAGGTCCTGCAGTTCGTCGGAGAGTTCGTCCCAGTGCAGCACGACAGCCTGGCCGAGCCGGCGCAGCAAATGCTCCTGCGCGTCCTTGTACTTCAGCGTGAGCGCGAGCTTCGTCGCTTTGCGCGGCGGCAGCGAATTAATCATAGGAGACAGCTTCGAGACGACCTTCGTCGATCACGCGCTCAAAATTCTCAGCTTCGCCCCGCACGCGATATTGCTGCGCGCCACCGCCAAGCGGCAGCACCTTCACGATCTGGAAGTGCCCCGCCGGCGCGCCGATACCGCCTCTGGCCGCAAGCACGCGCTGTCCTGCGCTGAACTTGGTCTGCGCCATGAGATTTTCCTTGTTCTGGATGAGCACGCGACAAAAGGCGCGCTACCTGTTCCCAAGGATATGGCGCCGCAGAGGCGAAAAATCAATGATCAGAGCGTCTTCGCCAAAGCTTCCATCTGACGCGCCGTTTGCGTCCAGCCCGGTTCGAAGCCCATTTGCGCGTGCTGCGCTTTGGTTTCTTCGGTCCAGTGACGGGCCACAGCGCGATATTTGGTCTTGCCGTTGCCGAGGTCTTCGAACGTGACTTCGGCGATCATGAAAGGACCAGACGGTTTGAAATCCGGTGTCACCGCATCAGTGGTGACGATCTTCTTGTTCGGCACGATCTCAAGATAAATGCCGGCGTTCGGATATTCCTGGCCCTCGGGCGACGCCATCACAAAACTGCTGCGGCCGCCGGGGCGAAAATCGTTGTCGACGCTTTTGATGGTCCACGGCTTCGGCGCGAACCATTGCTTCAGCAAGTTCGGATCGGAATAGCAGCGGAAGAGCTTTTCGGCCGGGGCGTCGAGTTCGAGTTCGATGGAAAGTTCGTGGGCCATTTTCGTCATGTCCTTCAGTGTAGGTGATTATGAGACGAACAACCAAAGCCGGTCCCGACAGGGCGCCCAAAATTTGGTGATCTATTTTTGCGCCGACAGCGCATCGAGATGCTGACGAATATGCGCTGCTTCAGCCGGCGTATTGGCCAGCGCAATCGCTTTGTTGAACGCCTCGCGGGCTTCGCGGGTTTGACCCAATTCTTTCAGCATCGCGCCGCGCATGCCGTGAAAGTAAAAATACTTATCCAACCGCTCCGCCAGCGGACTTATCATGTCCAATGCAGCCTGAGGGCCATGAAGTTTTGAAACAGCGACGGCGCGATTGAGCGTCACCACCGGCGACGGCGTATGAGTCTCGAGCGCCGCATAAAGCTGCTCGATCTCGGCCCACTCGGTTTCACTCGCAGTCCGTGCGCGAGCATGAAGCCCAGCGATCGCCGCTTGGATTTGATACGGCCCCGGCCTGCGCGCGAGCATCGCTTTATCGATCAGCGCTAGACCTTCCTGG
>JANNFH010000321.1:0-8107 GCA_031379565.1 Alphaproteobacteria bacterium | reverse complement strand
GGCTTGAACACGTATTCGAGCTTGAGGCCGTCGGGATCGGCGAAGAACACGGCGTAATAGCCCGCGCCATAGCGCGGATAATCCGCCGGCGCATCGAGAATAACAGCGCCGATCCGTTGCAGCGACGCGTACATCGCATCGACGTCGTCGCGGCTCTTAGCCGCCCAGGCGAGATGATGCAGGCCGGGCGAATAACGGTCGTGCGGGCGTGATGAATTGGCGCCCTCGCTGACGCGGATGCCGATCGAAGTGAAACCCGCAGCGGCGTGGAGGTCGTAATCGGTTCCGCGCGCGCCGTAATCTTCGCCGACAGCGAATCCCATAAAGCCAAGCACCTGCTCGTAGAACAGCCGCGCGCGGGCGAGATCGGTGACGCTGAGATCGATGTGGTGAACAAATCCGCGCACGCTCATCGGTTGGCGCCCGGCTTCCACATGATGTCCGATCGGCCATCATCATTGGCCGCGCGCGCGGCGACGAACAGCAAATCGGAGAGCCGGTTGGCGAACTTGATGGCCTCGGCGGAGACGTTTTCGGTTTCCGACAGTCGCACGATCTCGCGTTCGGCCCGGCGCATGATGGCACGCGCCAGATGCAAGTGCGCCGCGGCCGGAGACCCCCCGGGCAAAACAAACGAGGTCAGCGGCGCGAGCTTGGCGTTGAGCGCATCGATTTCGCGCTCTAGCCGCTCGACTTGGCCGGCCTGGATACGCAGCGCTTCATAGGGCAAGGGCTCGCCGGTTTCGGGCGTGGCGAGATCAGCGCCGAGGTCGAACAAATCGTTCTGCGCGCGGTCGAGGATGGGATCGAGCACAGAATCGGCGGTGGTGTGCAACCGCGCAACGCCGATGGCGGAATTGGCTTCGTCCACCGCGCCGTAGGCTTCGACGCGCGCGCTGCCCTTCGACACCGGCTCGCCAGTGGCGAGGCGCGTCTTGCCGCCATCGCCCGCCTTGGTGACGATCTTGTCGAGCCTAACCATCATTGACTCCGCGCATACGGACGCAAGACCGCTGCACACATTTGCTGCCTGCGCTGCCTAACCATGGGATTGCTTCCACCACATCGCCGCAACCAGGATCAAGATGGCGATGAATTGGGCCACCACGCGCAGGCGCATCGCCTTGTTCGACCACGAACGGCCGAAATCGCCGCCGCGGAACAAAGTGTAGATGCCAAAGCACAACGCCGCGAACACGCCGAACAGCGCAATCGGAATGAGATAGGTGAAGAGGTCCATGCGCCGAGCTTAATGGCTTGGATCGCCGCCTTCCAGACGGCCTTTTGCCGCCTGCTGGAACCCGGCGGCCCAAGTCAGGCCTCCAGCAACACCTCGAAGCCGCCGAAAATCATGCGCTTACCGTCAAACGGCGCCGGCGACGCGCCTGGCTGCATACGCGGATCGGCCATGGCTTTGGCCATGCCAGAATCGCGCGTCGCTTTGTCCGGCCACATCACCCAGGAGAAAACCATGGTTTCGTCGTCAGCGCATTTCACCGCCATGTAGAAATCGGTCTGCTTGCCTCTGGGCACGTCGTCGCCCCAGGTTTCCACCACTTTGAGCGCGCCATATTCCATGAACAGCGGCGCCATGGCGCGGGCGGCCTCCAGATAGGCGGCGCGGTTCGCCTTCGGAACCGGGATGATGTAGCCGTCGATATAAGCCATTTGCCTCTCCTTCATGCACCGCGGAATGCGGCGTCGAGCGTGGCGATGTCAATCTTGCGCATTTGCATCAGCTTGCCCCAGAGCCGCCCCATGCCTTGGGTGTCTGGCGATGTCATCCAATCGCCGAGCTGCGACGGAATGATCTGCCACGATAGCCCGAAGCGGTCCTTGCACCAGCCGCACATGCCTTCCGCGCCACCATCGGCGATCAGCGCGTTCCAAACGCGGTCAAGCTCTGCTTGTGTGTCGCAGGTGACGACCAGCGACACCGCTTCGCTCAGCGGAAATATCGGCCCGCCATTGAGCGCCGCGAAGGAAACGCCCTCGAGTTCAAAGCGCGTGAGCATCGCCGTACCTTCCGGCAAGGGCTGGCCCGGCCCGTAGCGGCTGACATGCACGACGCGCGAATTAGGAAAGAGCGAGACGTAAAAGTTCGAGGCGTCCTCACCTTTGTCGTTGAACCAAAGGCAGGTGGAAATACGTTGCGGTTTGACCATGATGTCTCTCCTCAGCTGATTGTCTTCGCGAGTTCGTTGAGCTGATCGGCGGCCGCGTTCCAACCCTGCTCGAACCCCATGGTGAGATGGGCTTGTTTGTCTTCCTCGCTCCAATGGCGTGCGCCCCAGGTCATGTGGGTTTTTCCGCCCGTTGCGTCCGCGAGTTCGACAAACCCAACCATGAACGGCTTGCCCGCAGGGCGCCAATCGCCCTCGAAGGCGTCGGTGAAAACCAGGCGCTCGCGCTCACGCACTTCGAGGAATTGACCCGGCCAACGGTTTTCCTCGCCGTTCGGTCCGTTCATCACCACGAGGCTGGCGCCGCCAGGGCGGATGTCTTGCTCAACATGGGAGACGTACCAGGGCCTTGGGCAATACCATTGCTTCAGCAGATCTGGTTCGGTCCAGCAGCGCCAAACAATTGCGCGCGGGGCATCGATGGTGCGCGTGATGGAAAGCTCGTGCCTGGCTTGGGTCATCACACCAACTCCTTTGCTTTGGCTTGGTTCTCGGCGGACGGTTCGTTGAGCGCCCAGTCGATGCCGAACGGATCGCGCAGCTGGCCGTAGCGATCGCCCCAGAATTGTTTTTCAAATGGCGTCGTCACTTCGCAACCGGCGCTGACCGCGCGCGACCACCACAAATCGCCGTCCGTGACGACAAGCGTCATGGTGAAACCCTGACCGCCCTTTGCCGCGGGCTGGCCTTGCTCGGGGAATTGGTCCGAGAGCATCAGCACGCCGCCATTGATGACGAGGCTTACATTGGCGACGCGCGTCCCACCCGGCATCGGCGTCACTTCGCCGAACACGCGGGCGCCAAACGCCGTTTCGTAAAACGCAATCGCGGCCCTTGCGCCGGCGATGGCGAGATAAGGAATGACGCCCCGCATCAGGCGCTGGTTTGCTTCGCTCATGGCTTCTCTCCTTTGGAAAACAACAATTCGACATAGCGCTTGAGATGCCCCGCCATTTCGCGCGCGATCTCCGGGCCGCCTCTGCACTTTGCCAGGATGAACGCCCCTTGCAGCACCGCTTGGGTGTGCAACGCCAAGCTTTCGGCGCTCCAATCGGCCTTGAGGCGATACTCTTTCCGCGCCGCCTCGATGTCGGCGACCAGCGTTTGCGCGTGGCCGCGGATGCTCGCGTCGCAGGCGGCGCGGATAGCTCCGCTTGCGCCGTAAGCTTCCTGCACCAACGTGCCGACAAAGCAGGTGAAGTCGGGCACGTCGCCTTCGAGCAGCCGAATGCGGAAATCGATGTAGGCGAGCACCCGGTCGAGCGGATCGGCGGGCGCGTGATAAGGCGCGGACGCGAACAGCGCGCCGGTCACCGCCGACCAATGATGAGCCGCGGCAACGGCGAGTTCGTCCTTCGATGCGAAATGGTGAAAGAACGCGCCCTTTGTGACGCCAGCGGCGCGGCAGAGGTCATCGACGCTGGTCGCGGAATAGCCCTGGGCGCGGATGACGTTCAGCGCAGCGTCGAGAAGCTTGGCGCGGGCGTCGCGCTTGTCCGGGGCTGTCTCGACGTTCATGGGCAAATTCATACCAACCGGTTGGTATGCGTCAAGCTGGAAATCGGCGCGAAATCCGACCAGCCTGGCTGGTAAGCTCCGGCCATGACCGAGTCGCTTTTGTTCCCGCTTGCCCTTGCCGCCATCGGCGCTGCGGTCTGGTTTGCCTACCGCTCCGCCGGGACCGAGCCGATCCGCGCCGAGCGCGATCGCGCGCTCGCCGAACTGGTGACGCTGCGCCAAGAGAACGCCCGCCTCGGCGGCGAATTGGCGAGCGTGAAGGGCGCGGCCGCCGGGCGCACTGAATCGGAGGAAGCGCGCTTCCTGGCGCTCGCCGCCCAAGCGCTCGACGCTTCGCAGAAAAGCTTCATGACGCTCGCGAACGAGACGTTCTCGAAGCACAGCCAAGCCGCTGCCGGCGGGGTGAAAGAAGTGCTGACGCCGGCGCAGGAGCAATTGGCCAAGCTCGCAGCTTCGGTCGAGGCGCTGGAAAAATCGCGCACGCAAGATAAAGCCGCGCTGGGCGAGCAGATGCGCGCCATCGGCGAGACGCTGCGCGAAACCCAGGGCGTCACCGGCAAGCTGGTCAACGCCCTACGCGCAAGCCCCAAAGCGCGCGGCCGCTGGGGCGAGCAGACGCTGCGCAACGTGCTCGAGATGTCCGGCCTCTCCCCGCACGCCGATTTCACCGAGCAGACTACCGTAGACGGCGAGACCGGCAACAAATTGCGTCCGGACGTGATTATCAATCTGCCGGGCGGGCGCTGCATTGTGGTCGACTCAAAAGTGGCGCTGTCGGCCTATCTCGACGCCATGGACGCCACCGACGATGCCTCGCGCGAAGCGCTGATGAAAAAGCACGTGCAGGAATTGCGCGGCCACGTGAAAAATCTGGCCTCCAAGGATTATTGGAAATACGTGCCCGAGACCGCCGATTTCGTGGTGCTGTTCGTGCCCGGAGAAAATTTCCTCGCGGCCGCCGCCGAGCGCGATCCAAATTTGTTCGAAGATGCGTTTCAATCGAAAGTCATCATCACCACGCCCGCGACCATGGTGGCGCTGGCGAAATCGGTGGCCTATGGCTGGCGCCAGGAGCAGAGCGCGAAGAACGCCAAGGACATCGCCGAACTGGGCCGCGAGCTTTACCGGCGCATGGCGATCATGAGCGACCACCTGGGCAAAGTCGGCGATTCCATCGGCAAATCGGTGAAGAGCTATAACGATCTGGTCGGCTCGGTGGAAAGCCGCGTACTGCCGCAAGCGCGCAAATTCAAGGAACTCGGCGCCGGCGACGCCGGCATCGATGTCGCCGCCCCCGCGCAAATCGAAATTGCCCCGCGCCAACTGGCGCCGCCGGAACAGCTGGAACTGACCCCGCCGCCGCTGGCGGTAAAACGCGGGCGCTAGATCACTTCCCTTTCCTCCCCCGTTTTTCACGGGGGAGGTGGATCGCGCGAAGCGCGAGACGGAGGGGGCGGCGGACGCTACTCAGTCATACCAACGGCCCGAAGTGCGTCAGTCCGCTGCGCGGCCTACCAGCTCCCCCGTGAACGGGGGAGCAAAAAAAGTCGCGCTAACGCTCCACGCAAACCGCGATGCCCATGCCGCCGCCGATGCAGAGGGTGGCGAGGCCTTTGGATTTGCCGCGGCGTTGCAGCTCATACAAAAGCGTCGTCAGCACGCGCGCGCCTGACGCGCCAATGGGATGCCCAATGGCGATGGCGCCGCCATTGACGTTTACGATGGCTGGGTCCCAGCCCAATTCCTTGTTCACGGCGCAGGCTTGGGCGGCGAAGGCTTCGTTGGCTTCGACCAGATCGAGATCGGAGACTTTCCAGCCGGCTTTTTCGAGCGCGGCCCTCGACGCCGGAATTGGCCCTGAACCCATCAACGCCGGATCGACGCCGCGCGAGGCCCATGAGGCGATCCGCGCGAGCGGCGTGAGGCCGCGCCTCGCGGCTTCGTCGGCGCTCATCAGCACCAGTGCGGCGGCGCCGTCATTGATGCCCGACGCGTTCGCGGCAGTGACGGTGCCGTCCTTCTTGAAGGCCGCGCGCAAGCCCGCCGCGCCTTCAAGGGTGGCGTCGTGTTTGATGTATTCGTCGGCATCGACAATGGTGTCGCCCTTGCGGCCCTTCACGGTCACGGCGACGATTTCGTCCTTGAACTTGCCGGCCTTCTGCGCGGCGCTGGCCTTGTTCTGGCTGAGCGTCGCGAATTTATCCTGTTCTTCGCGGGTGATCTGCCATTTCTCGGCGACGTTCTCGGCGGTGAGCCCCATGTGGTAGGCGTTGAACACGTCGGTGAGGCCGTCCTTGATCATGGTGTCAACGAAGGCGAGATCGCCCATCTTCTGGCCGTTGCGCAAATGCGCCGCGTGCGGGCTGAGCGACATGTTCTCTTGCCCCCCGGCGACGACGATGCTCGCGTCTCCTGCTTTGATCTGCTGATAACCGACAACGACCGAACGCAATCCCGAGCCGCAGACTTGGTTGAGGCTCCAGGCCGGCGACACGTCGGGCACACCGGCGGCGCGGCTGGCTTGACGGGCGGGGTTCATGCCTTGGCCCGCGGTCAGCACTTGGCCGAGCACGACTTCAGAGACGTCCGCCGCATCGACCTTGGCGCGCTGCAATGCGGCGAGGATCGCGGTTTTGCCGAGCTCATGCGCGGGCACGGCGGCGAAGGCGCCGTTGAATGAGCCTACCGGCGTGCGGGCGGCGGCGACGATGACGATGTCGGTGCTGGACATTGGGGGGCGCTCCAAAGGGGAAAGTGCGGGCAAAACCAAAGTTGAAGGCTCTATCGCACATGCGACAAGGGAATTCCAAGCCGAGCCGCCGTCACGTTTGAGGGAAAACAGCGGCTTCTTCTTGCATTGCGGCGAAGGAAGCGGGAATTTGCGCCCGCGCCCCTCGCGGGCGCGAAATGAAGAAGGCGGCGACCCGTGGCGGATAGCGAAAGTTCTCGTAGCGAGACGGCGGGCGAGGCCCAGGCCGAACTAGTGACGATCAAGAAATACGCCAACCGCCGCCTCTACAATACCAAGACCAGCTCCTACGTGACGCTCGAACATTTGAGCGAGATGGTGCGTGCGGGCGACGATTTCATCGTGCTCGACGCCAAGAGCGGCGACGACATCACCCGCTCGGTGCTAACGCAAATCATCTTCGAGCAAGAAAGCCGCGGGCAGAATTTGCTCCCGGTCCAATTCCTGCGGCAGCTGATCCGCTTTTACGGCGACCAGATGCAGGGCTTCCTGCCGCCCTATCTGGAAATGAGCATGGAGAGCTTCACCAAAAGCCAAGAACAGATGCGGGAGAATTTCTCACGCACGTTCGGCGGGCGCACGCCGGTGGCGGCATTCGAAGATTTGGCGCGCCAGAACATGACGCTGTTCCAACAAGCCATGAAAGTGTGGACGCCGTTCACGCCGGGCGCCATTCCGAGCATCATTCCGGGCATCACCCCCGAACGGCCCGCAGCGCCAGCACCCGCAGACGATGCCGTGGGCGAAGAACAGCTCGACGCGCTGCGCCGCCAAGTCGAAGCCATGCAAAGGCAGCTCGACGTGCTGGCCAAGCCTAAAACTGGGGCATAGCGCGCCTCAACCCCGCTGCTGCGACTTCATTGCGCCGTCCTACGCCAAACGACGAAGCCTTCGCCGTCATAGGCGTCGCACATGATTTCAATCACGGACGCCGCGCATTTGCGCAGTTCGGCGGCGCTGCACATCCGAGTGTCGTTGACATCAGGCGCAATCAGGCATTGCGCTGACAACTGGTTCCAAAAAGGAGCAGCGCTCAGGGCGCCCACCAAGACGTCGCCGTCCAAATCCGACGTCAGCAGATGATACACTTCCTCGCCCACGGCGAACGCGGCAGGATACTCATTGGGCGGTATGTCCCTCCAGCGCAGGAGCGGGTCGTTCACGATGCAAACCAAGCCGGGCGTCGTCACGAAGTTGCTTCGTAGGCGCGCCACTTGTTCCTCAAACAAACTCACAATTTCCATCATGCGGCCCTGGCCAGGGCCCATGTCCGCCGCACGAGAGAAATCCAAGTTCTCTGGAAGAAGACCTCCCGCCTCAAACTGGTAGAGCCGTTCAATCGGTGTGCCCGACGGCGCCAACGTGAAGGTCTCACCCGCTTCACTGATGACGACTTCGTGGAGGGCCGCACAGAGAAGACTCATGTCGGAGAGGCGCCTACGCACATGTTGTACACCACGACGGTCAAGCGAAAAAAGCTTGTTTTCTTCCATATGGCGCATCAGTCCCAAACCGGCGGCTTGCGCCCCGCCCACGGCATTTCCTTTTCCAATTGTCCCGCGAGCCGGAACAGCACGCCTTCATCGGCGTAGCGCGCGGTGAACATCATGCCGATCGGCAAGCCTTCATGAGATTGCGCCAGCGGCAGTGAGAGCGA
>JANNFH010000310.1:0-26165 GCA_031379565.1 Alphaproteobacteria bacterium | reverse complement strand
GGCTGGGCGCTGGAAAGACGACACTCGCCCGGGGCGCTATCGAAACCTGGGTCGGCGCCGGCGTGGAGACGCCGAGCCCCACCTACACTTTGCTGCAAATCTACGAGGGCCCAAGAGGGCCGCTGTGGCATGTCGATCTTTACCGGCTGAGGCGCGCCGAGGAGGCGTGGGAATTGGGGCTCGAAGACGCTTATGCCGAAGCCGCCTGCTTGATCGAATGGCCCGAGCGATTGGGCGCTGATTTGCCGCGCGAACGGCTCGATATCAATCTCGCCCCGGAGGGCGAGTGGCGCCGGGTCACGCTGATCGGTCATGGCGCCTGGAGGAACCGTGTTGCCGCGATCTGAAGCCCTTACGCGCCTGCTGAAGGACACAGGTTTTTCTGAAGCCGCGCGCACGCCGCTCGCCGGGGACGCCTCGTCGCGGCGCTACGAGCGCCTGGCGCTGGGGAGCCGCCGCGCCGTGCTGATGGACGCGGGGCCGAGCGCGGAATCAGCGCCTTGCCCGCCAGGCGCGACGCCGGCACAGCGTCGCGAGTTGGGCTGGAACGCCACCTCGCGCTTGGCCGCTTCGCGGGTCGAGGCTTTCGTGGCAGTCGCCGGGCACCTCCGCGCCATGGGCCTGGCCGCGCCGGAAATCTACGGCGCTGATTTCGAGGCGGGCTACGCGGTGCTCGAAGATCTGGGAGACAATCTCTACGCCCGCATCATCGCCGATGGCGGCGCCGACGAGATAAAACTCTACCAAGAAGCCGCGCGGGTGCTGGCGCATGCGCACGCCGCGCCGCCGCCCTCGCGCCTGGAGGGTCCAGGCGGCGCGCGCTGGCCCTTGCTCGAATACGATGCGCTGGCGCTCGAAGTGAACGCGGACCTGTTCGTCGACTGGCTGCCGCGCGCTGCCGAGGTTCGCATCGATGATGCCGCGCGCGCGCGCTGGGAGCAGATTCGCGACGCGCTGATCGTGAAAGCGCTGGGCTTTCCGCGCGCCTTCACCATCCGCGATTATCATGCCGAAAATCTGCTTTGGCTGCCTGAACGCGAAGGCCTCGCCCGTGTCGGCTTGCTCGATTTTCAAGACGCCGTGCGCGGCTGGCGGGCTTGGGATTTCGCCATGCTGCTGGACGATGCACGGCGCGATGTCAGCGCTGCTGCGCGCAAAGGGGCCATTGCCGCCTATCTCGATGCGGCCGGCGCCGCCGAGGCGCCGTTCGAGCGCGAGCTGGCCGTGCTGGGCGCGCTCAATGCAATGCGCATTCTGGGCCGCTTCGCGCAACTCGCGCACGACGGCAAGCCGCGCTATCTCGCCTACATGCCGCGCGAATGGGGCCATCTCGCGCGCAGTCTGCAGCATCCAGCGCTTGAAGATGCGCGCGCCTTT
The DNA here is from genome assembly GCA_031379565.1 of Alphaproteobacteria bacterium. Taxonomy (GTDB): domain Bacteria; phylum Pseudomonadota; class Alphaproteobacteria; order Caulobacterales; family Aquidulcibacteraceae; genus Vitreimonas. Next base: position 24,788 of record JANNFH010000310.1, on the reverse strand, counting down.
GTGTCCGAGGTGGCGCGGCCTTATCTGGAGAATGCGGCGTGACGCCGCAAACAGCTCCAAACACAGCCATGGTGCTCGCCGCGGGCTTAGGCACGCGCATGCGCCCGCTGACCAACGATCGCCCGAAGGCGTTGGTGCAGGTGGCGGGGCGCGCGTTAATCGATCATGTGCTCGACCGGCTGGTGGAGGCGGGCGTGGCGCGCGCCGTGGTCAATGTGCACGCCTTCGCCGATCTGCTCGAAGCTCACCTCAAGCGCCGCGACGATATCGAGATTGTCATTTCCGATGAGCGCGCGCTGCTGATGGAAACCGGCGGCGGCGTTCGTCAAGCGCGCGCGTTGCTGGGTGATTTGCCGATTCTGGTCTGCAACATCGATTCGGTTTGGGAAGAGCCGGCGGGCTCGGCGATGGTGCGTTTGGCCCAGCGCTTCGATGCCTCGGGCATGGACGCGTGCCTGATGCTGGCGGCGATCGATCAACAACTTGGCTATGATGGGGAAGGCGATTTTTTCATGGGCGGCGACGGCGCGCTATCGTTTCGCGACGCACTGCCGCACACGCCTTGGGCTTATATGGGCGTGCAAATGATCAATCCTGCTCTCGTCGATGCTGAGCCGCTTGAGCCGTTCTCGTTCACGCGGATTTGGCGCCGGCTGGCGAAAGCGGGCCGCCTTCACGGCGCCCCGCTCGGCGGGTTCTGGATGCATGTCGGCGATCCGCAGGCGCGGGAGGTGGCTGAAGCGCGGGTCGCGCTGGGGTGAAGCAATACGTGCAAAGGACCGCGCGTCTTCAGACGCGCATTGCGGGCCTGAAGGCCCGCGGTCCACGGCGATGAAGCTTGACCTCTTTGGCGGCGCTGCGCCCCGCGTGCGCGCCGCGCCGGCCTCGGCGCCATTCCTCGATCTGATCGCCGAAGCGATGGTGGAGGCGCTTTATCATCCGGGCGATCCGTTTGTGCTCGCCGACGCATTGGTGTTGTTGCCGAACCGCCGTGCTGCGCGCGGGCTTGCCGATGCGTTCGCGCGCAAGCTTGGCGGTGCGGCGCTGTTGCCGACCATTCGCCCGCTTGGCGATGTGGCCGATGACGACAATCCCGACGTCTGGGGCGCTGACGCCGCCATTGATCTAGACATGCCTCCGGCGATCGAAACCACGCGCCAGCGCATGGAGCTGGCCGCCCTCATCCGCGCCCGCGATAGCGCCGCGGGCGGGGTCGAGGATCCCGCGCGCGCAATCGCGCTGGCTGATGAATTACGCAAGCTGATGGAAAGCGCCGCCACGGTCGAACACGTCGCCTGGGAGAAATTGCCCACCCTCGCTGGCCAGGCCGATCTCGCCCGGCATTGGGAGGCTTCGGCGGCGTTTCTGGACATCGTGGTGAGCTATTGGCCGCAACGATTGAAGGCCGAGGGGCTGGCCGATCCTGGCGCACGCCGGGCCATGCTGCTGAATGCGTTGTCGCAGCATTGGCGCCGTGAGCCGCCGCAACGGCCGATTCTGATCGCCGGCTCCACTGGTTCGGTCGCGGCCACGCGCGCGCTGATGGCGATTGTTGCGCAGCTGCCGCGCGGCGTCGTGGTGCTGCCCGGGCTCGATATCGAACTCGATTCGGCGTCCTGGGAGATGCTTGGGGAACAGCACCCGCAATTCGCGCTCAAGCAGACGCTCGCCGCGCTCGGCGTTGCGCGCGGCGACATCGCTTTGTTGGGCCAGGAAACCGCGCAGGGCCGCGCTCGACGCGTGCTGATGCGCGAGGCGCTGGCGCCTGCGGAGCAGACCGCCGATTGGTTGGCCCGGCTCGATGCCGCGGGCGGGGCGAGCTTCGTCGCCGCCGGCGCCGCGGGCGTACGCTTGATCGAAGCGGTGAGCGAAGACGAAGAGGCCATGGCGATCGCGATTTTGTTGCGCGAGGCGCTGGAAACGCCGGGCCGGACGGCGGCGTTGGCCACACCGGATTCCAATCTGGCGCGCCGGGTTGAAGCCAAGCTGGCGCGTTGGGGCATTTCGCCGGTCGTCTCGCATGGGCGTGCGCTACGCGAAACCGAAGCCGGCGTTCTCGCCGTGCTGTTGTGCGAACTGGCGCGCGATCCGGGCGCGCCGGTGGCGCTTGCCGCGCTGATGAGCCACCCGCGCGTCACGCTTGCCCCAGATCTCGGTGTGCGCACGACGTTGGAGCACGAGGCCTTGCGCGGGCCGCGCCGCTACGACACGCTGGGCGAACTCGCAGCGCTCGACACGTTGGCGCCATTTGCGCGCGCTCGCGAGCTTATCGCAAGCATTGCTCAGGCGCTGACGCCGCTGACAGGGTTGATGGCCGAGCACGCCATTCTGCTTTCGGACTTCGCCGACGCCATCACCCAGGCCGCGGAAACCGTCACCGGCGGCGAGATTTGGCGCGGCGGTGACGGCGAGCGCTTGGCCAAGCTCTTGCGGGAGATTATCGCCCACGGCGCTGATTTGCAGGCGATGGCGCCGGGCGCGGCGCCGCGCGTGCTGATGCGATTGATGGATGGGGTTGAGGCGCCGCCACCCCAAGAGCATTTCTCAGCACTTTCGATTCAATCCGGCGGATTGGCTCAGCTTCAACAATTAACACCGCTTCCTGGCCGAAAAACCCCGATAGGCGATTTCGGCAATTTTTCGAGAAGCGGTCTAGGCGGCGACGGGCGTATCGCCATCTGGGGACCTCTGGAAGCGCGGCTGCAACGTTGCGATGTGATGATCCTCGGCGGCTTGAACGAAGGCGTTTGGCCAGCGCCGCCGGGCGAGGATCCGTTCCTCTCGCGCGGCATGCGGGCCGCGCTTGGGCTGCCGGGGCTGGATCAGCGCATTGGCTTGGCCGCGCACGATTTCGCGCAATTGGTCAACGCGCCGGACGTGGTGCTGACCCGGGCGTTGCGGCGTGACGGCAGTCCGACGCTGGCGTCACGCTGGCTGTGGCGGCTGCAAACGCTGGTGAAAGGCGCCGGCGCCAAACTCGCCGGCGTAGATGCGCCGCTGCAATGGGCGCGCGGTTTGGATGCGCCGGTGGCGTTGCGCGCGCCGAAAATTCCGCGTCCGCTGCCCCCGGCGCACGCGCGCTTGCAGCGGATCAGCGTGACCCAGGTCGAAACCCTGATCCGCGATCCTTATGCGGTTTACGCGCGCCGCATCCTCGGGCTCGAAGCGCTGAAGCCGATCGGCGCGCCGGTTGGCGCGGCCGAGCGCGGCACCGCCATCCACAAAGCCATGGAGCGGTTCGAGGACGACGGCGACCCGGCGCATTTGCGTTCGCTGTTGGACGAGGAATTGCGCCGCGCCGGGGTGGCCCCGGAGCGGCGCGCCGCCGAGCGGTCGCGGCTGGAACAATCGGTGCGCATGCTGATTTCATGGCTCGCCAGCCGCGAGCAGGGCGTGCTGGTATACCGCGAAAAGAAGGGCGTGCTCAAGCTCGCCTGCGGCGTTGCGCTTTCGGGCACGGCGGATCGCATCGAAGTGGGCGTGCATGGCGGCGCCATTCTCGACTTCAAGACCGGCGCGCCGCCTACCGACACGCAAGTCGAAAGCGGGCTTTCTCCGCAATTGCTGCAGGAGTCGGCGATGCTGTGGCGGGGCGTGTTCGACGGCGTGCCGCAAACACAAGTGCGCGAGTTGATCTATTGGCGCTTCGGCGGCGCCAATCCCGCGCCGCGAATTGTGCGTGTCGAAGGCGGAGCGCATGCGGCGGGAGAAAAGGCGTTGGCCTCGCTTGAAGCGCTGCTGCGCCGCTATGCCTCGCCGGAACAAGCGTTCCTGTCAAAGCCGCGCGTGCAATTCACCAAGCGCTATGCCGATTACGATCAGCTCGCCCGGCGCAAGGAATGGGCTGACGCGGAGCTGGACGAATGAGCGCGCGTTCAGATCAAGCTCAGCGCGATGCGGCTGATCCCGGCGCCTCGGTGTTTGTCACCGCTAATGCCGGCTCGGGCAAAACCAAGGTGTTGGTCGATCGCATCGCCCGGCTATTGCTCGATGGCTCGAAGCCGTCTGCGTTTTTGTGCGTGACCTACACCAAGGCCGCCGCGGCGGAGATGCAGCGGCGCCTGTTCGAACGCTTGGGCGAGTGGTGCATCGCCGATGATGCGAAACTGACCCGCGAGCTCGCGGCGCTCGCGGGCCCCGCCGCCGCAGCGCCCACGCCTGCCCAATTGGCCCTCGCCCGGGCGCTGTTCGCGCGTGCGCTTGAGACACCGGGCGGGCTGAAGATTCAAACCATCCATGCGTTTTGCGAGCATTTGTTGGCGCGGTTTCCACTGGAGGCCGGCGTGCCGCCTGGGTTTGACATCGCTGACGAGGCCCGCGCAGCCGCCTTGCTGGCTAGCGCCCGCGCCGAGTGCATCCTGCGCGGCGACGAGACGGTGGCCGCCGCCTTCGCCCGCTTTGCCGGGCGCCTGCACGGCGAAGCACTCGACGCGTTCATGAACCGGCTGGCTTTACGCCGCGCGGCGTTTAAGGCGTTTACCGCATCGCATCGCGGCGAGGCGTTCGCCGAGGCGGAAATCAAGAACCGCCACAACGTGCGCCAAAGCAGCGAAGCGTTCGCCGCCGACCTGGTCGCGAAGGTGAGTTGGACCCGGTTGAGCGACGTCGTCGCGGTATTGCGGGGTTCCAGCGCGAACGATCAGAAGGTAGGGGAACGTATCGCCGAGGCGCTCGCGCTCCGCGCCGCGAATTGGCCCGATCGCGCGATAGCCGAGGCGCTATTGTGCATCGCGCTCAAGGAAGATGGCGAGCGCTATAAATCTCTGGTGACGAAGCCGCTGACGAAGCAACAGCCTTGGCTGGCGGCGTTTCTGGACGACATTGCCGAAATTTCCGCTGGCGCGCGCGCCAAACTCAATGCGATGGACCGGGCCGAGGACGCGGTGGCTGCACTGGCGCTGGCGACCAGGCTCGACGGCGCTTACGAAACCGCGAAAGCCTATGCCGGGGTGCTCGATTTTGACGATCTCATCACCCATGCGCATCGCTTGCTTTCGCGTGCGGACGCTGCGCCCTGGGTGCTCTACAAGCTCGATGGCGGGCTCGATCACATTCTGATCGATGAAGGGCAAGATACCAGCCCGAGCCAATGGGATTTAATCGCGCCGTTGATGGATGAATTCTTCGCTGGGCGCGGTGCGCGTGAGAAGGAGCGCACTGTTTTCGCCGTTGGCGATCCCAAGCAGAGCATCTACGCGTTCCAAGGCGCCGATCCCGAACGTTTTCTGGCCGAAGATCAAGCGCTGGAGAAGCGCTCACGCCGCGCCAAACGAAAATTCGTCGCGCCGGTGCTGGAGACGTCGTTCCGCTCGACGCCGGAAATTCTGCGCGCGGTCGACGCGACCTTCGCCGACAAGGAATTGGCGCCTGGCGCACCGGAGAAGTTCAACGAAGTCCGCCACCTTGCCGCGCGCGATCAGGAGCAAGGCTTGGTCGAGGTTTGGCCCATTGTGAGGCGCGCGCCGGTTGCGGCCGCCGTCGCCTGGGATGCGCCACTCGACATTGAAACCGAGAAAACCGCGCAAGCGATGCTCGCCAAGGCGATCGCCAAGCGCGTACGCGAATGGCTCAGGGCCGGCGAAGCGGTGTGGGACAAGCAGACGCGCGCGCTGCGACCGATGGCGCCGGGCGATATTCTCGCTTTGGTGCGCACGCGCGGGGGGCTGTTCCGCGAGCTGATCAAGGCGTTCAAACGCGAGGGCTTTCCCGTGGCGGGCGCCGACCGCATGATCCTGCGCGACGAACTTGCGGTGGAGGATTGCCTGGCGCTGATGCGCACCGCGCTCGATCCCGCTGACGATCTGGCGCTCGCCTGCGTGTTGAAGGGGCCGTGGTGCGGTCTCGATGACGACGACGGGGATATTTTTCCGCTGGCCTACGGCCGCGACAAGGGTGAGACGCTGCATGCGCGCTTGATGGCGAGCGACGCGCCGAAATATGCGCCGGCGCAGGCCTTTGTGCGCGACCTAGTGGCGCGATCGGGCGCTGATCCGTTCGCGTTTTTGAGCTGGGCGCTGGAGACGCCCCATGGCGGAGGCCCCGCCGGTTGGGCGCTTGTGTTCGCGCGCTTGGGCGCGGAGACGCGCGATCCGTTGGAGGAATTGCTGCAGCGGGCGCTAAAACCGGGCGCCCATGCAGCGCCTAGCCTGCATCGCTTTTTGCACGATATAGAAGTCGATGCTGGCCAGGTGAAACGCGAGCTTGAAGCCGCGGGCAGCGCGGTGCGGGTGATGAGTGTGCACGGCGCCAAGGGGCTCGAAGCGCCGGTAGTGATCCTGCCCGATTGCACCGGGCCGGTGAGCGACAAGCCCGAGGATGGCCTGTTGTTTGAGCAGGGCGGTCCGTTCGTTTCTTTCCGCGAGCGTGATGATGATGCGGCAGTCTCGGCGGCGCGCGGCGATTACCGAGCGCGCATGTTGGGCGAGCATTGGCGCTTGCTCTACGTAGGCATGACCCGCGCGCGCGATCGTTTGATCGTGTGCGGCGCCCAGCACGGCAACGCCGCTGGCGGCGAAGCGAAGCAAAGTTGGCGCGGTGCGGTGGCGGATGCGCTGACAGGCTTGGGCGCGGCGCCTTGTGAGACCCCTTTTGGCGAAGGCTTGCGCCTGGGCGCGCCGCTTGTCGCGGCGGCGTCATCGGCGCCGCAGCCCCCGCCGCTGGCGCCGGCGCCAGACTGGCTCATGCGCCGCGCGTCGGAGGCGAATGGCGCCGGGGCGGCGGCGGCGGCCCCGTCGCGGATGAAGCGGCTCGATCCGCGTTTGTTTTCTCCCCGCGGCGACGGGCAGAAGCGGTTTCGCCGTGGCCGCTTGATCCACGGCCTGCTCGAACGCTTGCCGGATATATCGCTCCAGCGCCGCGCCGAAGCCGCGCGCGCTTGGTTGCGGCGTCAAGGCGCCTCGGGCGATGAAGCCGATTTGCTCACGGCCGAGGCGTTGGCGGTGATCGCGAATCAAGATTTTGCCGCGCTGTTTAGCGCCGCCAGTCGGGCTGAGGCGCCGATCGTGGGTGAGGCCGCCGGCCGGCCCGTGCGTGGAATTGTCGATCGCCTCGCGTTGGATGACACAAGCGTGACCGTGCTCGATTACAAGACCGACCGGCCCGCGCCGGCGACCGCTGAGGCAACGCCTGATTCGTACGTGCTGCAAATGGCGCTCTATCGCGCCGTGCTACGCCAGATATTTCCTCACAAGCAGGTGCGCTGCGCCTTGCTGTGGACCGAGGCGCCGCTGTTGATGGCGCTTCCGGACGCCCGGCTCGATGCTGTCTTTGCGGACTTCGCGGGCGGTTGAATCCTTCATCTTTCGCGCCTACATCGGCCCTATCGCTAGTCATCGCCTGGAGAACGCCAGTGTCCACCACCAAAACCACGGACGATTCGTTTGAAGCCGACGTGTTGAAATCGAGCCGTCCGGTTCTGGTGGATTTCTGGGCCGAGTGGTGTGGGCCATGTAAACAGATCGGTCCGGCGCTGGAAGAAATCGCTGCCGAAATGGGTGAACGCGTTACGGTGATGAAACTGAACATCGATGACAACCCGATGGTGCCTGGCCGCTACGGCGTACGCGGCATTCCCACGTTGATGGTGTTCAAGGATGGCAAGGTCGCCGCGACAAAAGTAGGCGCAATGCCGAAATCGAAGATCGTCGAGTGGTTGAACGAGAGCGTTTAGCGCTTCCCGGTTGAGTTGATTTAGCCCAATCGGGAGCGGGTCTGGGCGCTGAGCGCTTCCGCCGCTAACAACAACGACCCACAGATGAGAACACGCGGCGCAGGCAAGAGCGCCGCGTTTTTCATGGCGTCTTCGAGTGTTGGCGCGGTGCTGGCTTCAATACCCGCTTCGCGCGCAAGCGTAGCGATGGCCTCTGGTTCGACGTGAGCTTCCGTCAGCGGCACGGCGATGATGCGTGACGCGGCAGCGGCGAGTTCGTGGACGAAGGCGGCGGCGTCCTTGCGGGCGCGGAGGCCGACGATCAGAGCGACTGGCGCTTGTCGCTTGCGCTGCATGTCCGCCAAGGCGCGAGCGAGCGCGGCGGCGGCGTGTGCGTTGTGGCCGCCATCGACCCATACCTCGCCGGCGATTGCGAGAATGGGCGCCGCGAGCGCGCCGTGCGTCAGCCGCTGCAGCCGGGCCGGCCAGTATGCGCTGGTGACGCCTTGTGAGAACTGGTCGTCGGTGATCGTGAAAACCACGGGCGCGAGGAAGGAAGCAGCGGCGAGGCCGGCATTGTCGATCTGATGCGGGCCGGTGAGCATGGGCAGCGGCAGATCAAGCGTGCGGATTTCGCTTTGCACCACGAGGCGGCCGTTGCTGGCATATGCGTCCCATTCGACGCCCTGGCGCCAGAGCGGCGCGCCGACGCGCGCGGCCTCCGCTTCGAGCACGGCCATCGCTTCCGGCGCTTGGCGCACTGTGATCGCAGGCGAATGGCGTTTCAGAATGCCGGCTTTGTGTGCGGCGATGTCGGACAAGGTCGCGCCGAGCGCGCCCTGATGATCAAACCCGATCGGCGTGAAGATGGAGAGCGCGGGACATCGGATGACGTTGGTGGAATCGTCGCGTCCGCCCATACCGGTTTCGAGCAGCACAAGGTCGGCAGGCGTGTCGTCGAACAGAATCAAGGCGGCAGCCACCTGCGCGTCAAACTGCGAGAGTTTCGGATCGATCCCGCCGACCCGGCCCGCCGCTTTCATCAGGGCCTCGTCGGTAACTTCCTCACCCCTGACGATGAAGCGTTCGCGCAGCGAAAACAGGTGCGGCTTGGTGAAAGCGTGGACGCTCAGTCCCGCGGCTTCCGCAATAGCGCGCAGGAACGCGATCGTAGAGCCTTTGCCGTTGGTGCCGGCGACATGGAAGATTGGCGCCAGGTTCACGTGCGGCGCGTCCAACTTGCTCAGCACGTTTTGGAGGCGTGCAAGATCAAACGCTTTGCCGTGACCGAATTCGGGGCCGAACAGCGCTTCAAATCGGCGCGCGGCGGGGTCGTCGCAAAGCGTGGGTTATTCCGCCGCTTTGGCGCGCGCCGGTTTTTGCGGCGCCTTGCGTTTGCCGCGAGCGGGGGCTTCGGCGGTTTCGGATTCACTCGCCAAATCGGTCAGCTCGAAATCGCCATCTTCCGGCTTCAGCGCCAGGCGTTTGTGCATCAACACCGAAAGCAGAATCGATAGCGTCGCTTTCAATTGCCTGCGATCGACGACCATGTCGACCATGCCTTTGCTGTGCAGGTATTCGGCGCGCTGAAAGCCTTCCGGCAATTTCTGGCGGATGGTCTGTTCGATGACGCGCGGGCCGGCAAAGCCAATCAAGGCGCCGGGTTCGGCAATGTGAACATCGCCCAGCATGGCATAGGAGGCGGTGACGCCCCCCGTGGTTGGATCGGCCAGCACGACAAGATAGGGCAGGCCGGAATCCTTTAGCATTTGCACCGCCAAGGTGGTGCGGGGCAATTGCATCAGCGAGAGAATGCCTTCTTGCATACGTGCGCCGCCTGAAGCGGTGACCATGACCAAAGCTGCATTGCGGCGCACTGCTGCTTCCGCCGCGGCGATGAAAGCATCGCCGGCCGCCATGCCGAGCGAGCCGCCCATGAACTCGAAATCCTGCACCAGCACGATGGCGTGCGCGCCGCCGATGCGGCCATAGGCTGCCGCCATGCAATCGTCGCGGCCGACTTTTAATCGCGCCGCCTTCAGCCGATCGACGTATTTCTTGTCATCCTTGAATTTCAGCGGATCGGTCGCCGCTTTCGGCAGCGGCACTTTTTGCCAGGACTGATCGTCGAACAAATGCTTGAAGCGTGGCTCCGGGCCGATGCGCATGTGGAAGCCAGCCGGCGTCACCCAATCGGCGGCTTCTAGATCGGTGCTGAAGATGAGGTCGCCCGTGATCGGGCACTTGATCCAGAGATTTTCCGGCGTCTCGCGCTTGTCTTCCTCTGGCCGCTTTTTTTGCAGGCCGGGCCGCGCGAAATTCGACAGCCAATTCATCTAAGGACGATCCCTTCCGAGGCTAGCCGCCGGCTCGGCAGCTTCGCCCGAAACAGGTGCGCAAGGCAACGCCAATCCCACCGCACGGGCGTCATGCCAAGTTCAAAATGTCGAATCTGAGCATTTCCCGGTCGGCCCAGCTGAGTGAAGGTTGACGGGGAATGCCCTGGCAGGCGAGTGCGGGGTTATTTTTTCAACAAATCGCGGATTTCGGTCAGCAATTTGATGTCTTCAGGCGGCGGCGCTGGCGCGGCGGGGGCGGCCTCGTCGTTCTTCTTCATCGCGTTCATGGCGCGAATGATCATGAAGAGCACCCAGGCGACGATGATGAACTTGATCGCGGCGTTGATGAATCTGCCATAATTGATCGCGACCTCTGGTCTGGCGGCGACAAAGTCGCCAGCGCCTTCGGTTCCAAGCGCGGCGCTGGCCTGTTGCAGCACCAGCTTGAGGGTCGAGAAATCGATGCCGGCGAGCGCCATGCCGATCGGGGGCATAATCACGTCATCAACCAGCGAGGAGACAATCGTGCCGAACGCGGCGCCAATGATCACGCCGACTGCGAGATCAACCACATTTCCACGCATCGCGAAGTCGCGGAATTCCTTGAGCATGGACAAGGCCTAAATCTCCCTAACAATTCGGACCAACGGACAGCTGTATTCGTTACGGCAGTCAAGTCTGCTTCCGCCACAGCGCCGACCGCTCTGGCCTCAAAACAGATAGGTCGATTTTTCGGATTCGCGGCAGAACGCCTTCAGTTCGCGCATGGCGGTGCGCTCAGCCTGGCGCACACAGACAACGAAATCTTCCGCAGTGCGCGCTCGATCGAGCGCTCCGGCGATCCGGGTCAGTTCGAAACGGTAATCTTCGTAGCGCTCCAGCGCCGCATTGTGGCTGCGTCCGCGTTCGAGCACGAACAAAATCGCGGCTGAAACAAACAGAAACAGCGCAAAGAAATGGCGCGTTGATTCCCAGCCTGCGCCGTAGCGCTGCAGCGGTTCGAACGCTAGAATGAGATCGAGGTAGCCGATCGCCGCGCCGCCCCAGAACGCGAGTTCCGAACCAGCCGCGGGCATGCGCCGTTCCTCGGTTATTTCACGGATCTTCCCGGTGGCGTGCTTGATCTGATAGTCGAGCCGAAGCTCGTAATAGACGCCCTTGAGCTCTTGCAATTCGGCGGGGGACAGGACGGCGGTTTCGGCGCCGATTTCGCCCAAGGACGCTTCGGGGTTGAACTGGTGCAGGGCGGCGTGGCCGGCGCTTAGTTCGACGGCGAGATGGGCTAGCCCGCGTTGGACGAACGCCTGCGCCACCGCCGCGCGCTCCCTCGGGTCTGCGCCCAGCGCAGCGAAAGCTTGAAACTTGATGCAGCGCACGCGCTCGGCGGCGAACCGCGCTAGCAGCCAACGCCGCTTGAACGGGCCGAACAGCAGCGTCCATTGCGCGGCGATGCCGATGACGCCAAGCGCGCCCATCAACATCGTAAAAGCGGTGTTCTCCAACTCCCGGCCCAGCGTCAGTGTGGAGATAAGCGCGCTGAGCGTCAGGAACGCTGCGCCTAGGCTGAAAACGCCAAGGGCGGTGTAGAGCCGCTTGGCTGGCGCCGCGACTTGCTCATGCGCCGCGAATTGGGCTGAAATCGCCGGCGTGTCGAGCAGGAACGCCAATTCCGGATGCACCGCTACAAACACCTCCGGCGGGTCGATATCGGTGTTCGCCATTTTCTCCCGCCTGCCGCGAGGCCAGCCTTTGACCAGCGTTCGTCTTGAACCTTACGGTTCCTCGCCGCCATTGACTTTGAGCCGTAGCTCCTTGCCCGGCTTGAAGAACGGCACCCGTTTGGCGGCGACTTTGACCGCAGCGCCAGTGCGCGGATTGCGCCCGGTGCGGGCGTCGCGCTTGCGCACCGAGAACGCGCCAAAACCGCGCAGCTCCACCCGCCCGCCCTCGGCGAGCGCCTGCGCGATTTCGTCGAGCACGATATCGACGGCGTGCTCGACCTCGCTCGCCCGCATCGGCGCGAATTCCTCCTGTAGGCGCGCCACCAGCTCCGACCGCAACATCGCCCATCACTCCTTCTGGCCCAAGTCCCGATAGAGGGCCCGGAGCGCGGCGGCGTCAATAAGCTATTTGCTTGAAAGTTAGAAAGAAAAGGGAAGAAAGGGGCGTAGGGCAATGAGGAAATAAGGCAGTAGGCGCATATTGCCCCACTACCTTACTGCCCTAATCCCATGCTTACGGCTTGTTCTTTTCCTTCAGCGCCGCGCCGAGGATATCGCCCAGCGACGCGCCGGAATCCGACGAGCCGAATTTGGCGATGGCTTCCTTGTCCTCGGCCATCTCCATCGCCTTCACCGACAGCGTCGCACGGCGGCTGGCCTTGTCGAAGGCCGTCACCATCGCGTCGATGCGGTCACCCACGGCGAAGCGGTCGGGGCGCTGCTCGGAGCGGTCGCGCGAGAGATCGCTCTTGCGCACGAACGTGCGCATGGCGTTGCCTTCGCCAAACGCCACTTCGATGCCGCCCGTGGCGATCTCGACCACTTCGACGGTGACCACTTGGCCCTTGCGGTATTCCGCGCCGGCAACTGCATCCGACGTCACTTGCTTGATGCCCAGCGAGATGCGCTCCTTCTCGACATCGACATCGAGCACCTTGGCTTGCACCATATCGCCCTTGTTGTAGCGCCCGAGGGCTTCTTCGCCCTGTGCGTCCCAGGCGATGTCGGAGAGATGGACCATGCCGTCCATTTCCGGCGTCAGACCCACGAACAAGCCGAACTCAGTGATGTTCTTGATTTCGCCTTCGATCACGGAGCCAACCGGGTGTTCGGCCAGGAAGCCGTCCCATGGGTTGGATTGCACTTGCTTGATGCCGAGCGAAATTCGGCGCTTTTCGCCGTCCACGTCGAGCACCAGCACCTCGACTTCTTGGCTGGTGCTGAGGATTTTCGAGGGATGCAGATTCTTCTTGGTCCAGCTCATTTCCGAAACGTGCACCAAGCCCTCAACGCCCGGCTCCAGTTCAACAAACGCGCCATAATCGGTTATGTTGGTGACTCGGCCCGAGAACTTGCCATTGACGGGATATTTGCCGTCGACGCCATCCCACGGATCGCTGAGCAATTGTTTCATGCCGAGCGAAATCCGCTGGGTATCGGGATTGATCTTGATGATCTGGACTTTCACAGTTTCGCCGACGTTCAGCACTTGGCTTGGGTGGCTGACGCGCTTCCAACTCATGTCGGTGACATGCAGCAGGCCATCGATGCCGCCAAGGTCCACGAAGGCGCCGTAATCGGTGATGTTCTTGACCACGCCGTCGCGGGTTTCGCCTTCCTTCAGCGCGCCGACGATTTCGGCCCGCTCGGACGCGCGGCTTTCCTCAAGCACGGCGCGGCGCGAGACGACGATGTTGCCGCGGGCACGGTCCATCTTCAGGATCGCGAACGGTTGTACGATGTTCATCAGCGGACCGACATCGCGCACTGGGCGGATATCGACTTGGCTGCCAGGCAGGAACGCATTGGCGCCGCCGAGATCGACGGTGAAGCCGCCTTTCACACGCCCAACCAGCGCACCCTGCACGGCTTCGCCGGCGGCGAAATTCTTTTCGAGTCGGGTCCAGGCTTCCTCGCGCTTGGCCTTCTCGCGGCTGACGACGGCGTCGCCGAGCGCGTTCTCGATGCGCTCAAGATAAACCTCGACGATGTCGCCGGGTTGTGGGTTCTCGTTGGTGTCGCCGTAGAATTCCCGAACCGGGATGCGGCCCTCTGTCTTGAGGCCGACATCGACGACGACGAAATCATTTTCGATGGCGACGACCGTGGCCGGGATCACCCGGCCTTCGATCATGGCGCGGGTTATGAAGCTTTCATCCAGCAGGGCGGCGAAATCATCGCGCGACGGGGTGAGCGTTTGCATCGACATAGGTACTTCAACTCCAATAAAAACGGGCCGACCGGTTGGCTCCGGCGGTCTCGGCCGCCCCATGCGGCCGTCTCAATTCCATTGCTCCCCCGTCTACGGGGGAGCTGTCAGCACGCGCAGCGTGATGACTGAGAGGGGAGCGGCGTCCGCCCCCTCCGTCGCCTGCGGCGACACCTCCCCCCGCCGAAATCGCAAATCGATTTCGGACGATCAAATATCGCCGGCCGCGAGGCGGCCGGTGGCGGGGGAGGAAAGCGGCCCCCTCGGGATTAAGCACGCTGAAGCGCCGCGTCTACAATACGACGAGCGGCCTCCACCGCCGCCTCTATAGAAAGGTCGGTGGTGTCCAGCAAGTGCGCGTCGGGGGCTGCCCGCAGCGGCGAATCCGCCCGATTGGCATCGCGCTCGTCGCGTTCAGCGATCTGGCGCTGAAGCGCCTCGAAGCTGATTTGTTCGCCCCGCGCCCGTAATTCCTTGAGCCGCCGCTCGGTCCGGACGGGCAGGGAGGCGGTCACGAACAGCTTCACCTCGGCGGCGGGGCAGATCACAGTGCCGATATCGCGCCCGTCCAGCACCGCGCCGGCAGGGTCGGCGGCAAAGCTCCGCTGGGCCTGGCGCAGCACCGCGCGCACCGCAGAGAGGACGGCGACTTGCGATGCGGCGGTCCCGGCCGCGCTGGAACGGATGCGGCTTTCGTCGATGGCGCCAAGGTCGAGCGCTTTCGCCGCTGCGACCGCCGACGCCTCGTCCGACGGATCGCCGCCGGCGTCGAGCACCGCCAGCCCGACGGCGCGGTAGAGCGAGCCGGTGTCCAGCCGCTTCAGCCCGTAATGGCGCGCCACGCCGGCGGCGACGGTGCCCTTGCCCGAAGCGGTTGGCCCATCGATGGCGATAATCATGGGGCGGGTTTAGCAGAGGGCCTCGCGCCGGCAATGCGGATTGCGTCAATCAGCTCTTAGGCTTTTCGAATTTCGCTGGGGCTTTGGCCGGTCCAGCGCTTGAACGCCCGCGAAAAAGCGGCTGGTTCTGAAAATCCCAAGAGATACGCCGTCTCGTTGACCGACACTCGCTTTCCCGCAAGGAAGTTCAGCGCCATCTTGTGGCGCAGGTTGTCGAGCACAGTTTCATAGGTGACGTCTTCGCTTTTCAAACTCCGGTAAAGCGTTTGGCGGCCGATCCCAAGCTGCTGGGCGATGTAGTCCATGCTGACTTCGCTTCTGTGAAGGATGGGAACCAGAAGAGTCTCGACCCGCCCGCGCATGGTCTTCGACGTTTGCAGGCTTTTGAGCAACGCATCGGCGCGCTCGCTGAGCACGCCGAAAACGTAGCGATTCACCGGCGGCTGCTTGAGCGTCAGGAACTCGACGTCGACTTGCATGGCGTTCCAATGGCTGTTGAATACGACCGGCGCTTGAAACACGCGCGCGTATTCTTCGGAATAGCCCGGGTCGGCGTGCTTGAAATGAATCACGCCGGGATATCTGAGCCGCTTGAATTCAGGCGAGTCCGCAAACATCACGCGCCCGTTCCACACCAGCCGCGCGAACTCTGCCTCGACCATGAGCGGATTGGCGGTGAAGAGATCGTGCGGCAGCTCGATCCAGAGCTGACCGTCTTGCCAGACTCCGCGCATTAACGTGGCCGGCTCGCCGCGTTCATCGTCCACCACCAGCGCGGCGTAGCGGTTCAACTCGCGACCGACATCGATGGTGGTTTCGCAGGCTTCGCAGATGAGTCCGACAATCGAGACTTCCTGCATCCGCACCGCTTCGCCGAATTGCAGCGCGATCGCCGGCTCGCCGGTGAGCTCCGCCGCCGCCTTGAACAAGGCAAGGTAGCGATCGATGGCGACGTGGCGGTCCTGCTGGCTCAGGTCCGCTTCGCTGAGCCCTGAGCGTTCGAGCAGGGCGGCGCGATTGGCGCCTTTGCGGACGGCGAAATCGAGCAGGCCTCGGGGGTAGCCCGCGCCGATCGTCGCCCTGGCCGGGGGGGCGGCGTCTGCGATCATGTTTTTGGCGCCTGGCGTCATGTTTCAACCTGCGGCCCCCGCTTAGGTACATATCGTAAGTCGATATGCCTCGTCGAGTGAAGCACCAACCCTGGAACGAGAAACATCATGTCATACCGAAGGCGCGCGGCGCTGGTTTGGGCTATCGCGGTTGCAATCGGCGCCTGGGCGAGCCCGGCCTTCGCAGGGCAATTGGACGTTGGCCCGGCAGCGCCGTGGTGGATGCGTCTTGGCGCCGGCGCACTACTCTACCTGCACATAGGAGGCGGCATGCTGGGGCTGCTATCTGGCGCTGTCGCGCTGCTGGCGCGCAAGGGGGCAAAGCTCCATCGCTTGGCCGGCAACGTTTTTTTCGGCGCGATGCTGACCATGTCGGCCATCGGCGGCGCGGTCGCGCCGTTCCTGCACGACCGCATTTCCACCGTCGCCGGCTTCATGACTTTCTACCTTATTTTCACGGCCTGGCTCACGGCCCGGCGGCGTCAAGGCGTGAGCCGTTTCGAGATCGCAGGGCTGTTCGTCGCCATCGCGGGCGTAGTCAGCACGCTGATTCTCGTTTGGCTGGCGTCGCATGCGCCAGAAGGCACGCTCGACGGCTCGCCGCCGCAAGCCTTCTACATCTTCGCCTTCGTCAGTTTTGTCGCCGCGGCCGGTGACCTGAAGCTCGTGCTTCGGCGCGGCATCTCCGGCGCGCAGCGCATTGCACGCCATGTCTGGCGCATGTGCTTTGGGCTATTTGTATCCTCCGGGTCGCTGTTCCTCGGCCAGCAACAGGTGTTTCCCGAATGGCTTCGCGACACGCCAGTGCTCTATGTCGCGGCTCTGGCGCCGCTGCCCTTCCTGGTGTTTTGGATGTTTCGCGTCCGTCTCTCAAAGCAATTCAAAGAGCGCCCGGCGCTGGCTGCCTGACGCCCCGCACGTGAAGGAGCCATCAACATGCTGAACCGCCTGTTTCCGCGCCAGATCGACAATTCCTATCAAGGCCACCCCGCAGCGATCTGGCTGTTCGTTCCAGTTCTGCTGATGAAGACGGCGATGGGGTTCAACGTCGCCGGCCTCAATCCTTGGATCAGCAGCCGGTTCATCATTCAGGCCGCGGATGGCGTTCCGATCGATGCCTATCCGGCCGAGGCGGCGTCCATGGCGGTGTTTCTGTTCGCGGCTTGGGGGTTGGCGCTTTTGGTCTTGGCGTTGCTCGGCGTCGTCGTTCTCATTCGCTACCGCGCCATGCTGCCGCTGATGTTCCTGGCGTTGGCGATTGAGCAGCTTGGCCGCAAGGTGCTGGCGTCGGTTCATTTGGCGGCCAGCGCCGGCGAAGACGGCGCATCGATCGCGGCCTTGATCAATTGGGGATTCACCGCGGCGCTTGTTCTAGGGCTGGCGCTTTCCTTGATGAGGTCACGAAGCGACGCGGGCGATGCGAAAGGCGCGCGTCTGGGGTAGCGCGGCCGCGCCGCAGCTGCTTCGGTAGTTCAAACTGCGCGAAAGGTTCGAGAGCGGCGAATTCGGCGCCCAGCTCCCGCGTCAGGGCTGACGTGGCGAGAGGCGAAGGTCCCCGGAGCGCTTTGGCCACGGGTCGGCTTGACAGAGCCGCGCTCAGCGCGCGGATTCCGCGCATGAGCAGCGAGCAAGCAGACGTCCTCATTGTCGGCGCTGGGCTTTCGGGCATTGGCGCGGGCTATCATTTGCAGCGGCGCTGCCCAGGCAAAAGCTACCTCATCCTGGAAGCCCGCGACGCCATTGGCGGCACCTGGGATTTGTTTCGCTATCCGGGCATCCGCTCCGACAGCGACATGTTCACGCTCGGCTATGCGTTCAAGCCGTGGACCGAGGCCAAGGCCATCGCCGATGGGCCCTCGATCCTAAAATACGTCAACGAGACCGCGCGCGAATATGGCGTGGACCAGCGCATCCGCTTCAAACACCAAGTGAAGCGCGCTTCGTGGTCGAGCGCCGATGCGCGCTGGACGATAGAGGCTGAACACGACGGTGCGCCGGTGCGCTTGCACGCCAAATTCCTGCTGATGTGCGCGGGCTATTACCAATACGCGCAGGGCTATCTGCCAGACTTCAAGGGCATGGAGACGTATCGGGGGCAGATCATCCATCCCCAACAATGGCCGGAGGGCTTGGACTATGCCGGCAAGCGCATCGTCGTCATCGGCTCGGGCGCCACGGCGGTGACGCTGGTTCCCTCGATGGCTGAGCAAGCCGCGCACGTCACCATGCTGCAGCGTTCGCCGACCTACATGGTGTCGATGCCGGCGGAGGATAAATTCGCCAATTGGCTGCGTCGGACGCTGCCGGCGCAATTGGCGTATGACCTCGTCCGCACCCTGCGCATTGGCATGCAGCAATTGTTCTTCCGGCTGGCGCGGATGCGCCCTCGGCGCGTGCGCGAGCGGCTGATCGGCCTTATCCGCGAGCAGCTTGGCGCCGATTACGACATCGAAACCCATTTCACACCGCGCTACAATCCGTGGGAGCAGCGCCTGTGCCTGGTGCCCGACAACGACATGTTCGCCGCGATCCGCGGCGGCAAGGCTTCCATCGTCACCGATCAGATTGAGAGTTTCACCGAGAAGGGGCTGAAGCTCGCTTCCGGGCGTGCGCTCGAAGCCGACATCATCATCACCGCTACCGGGCTCAACCTGCAAATGTTCGGCGGGGCCGAATTGGTGGTCGATGGCGCAAAGGTCGAGACCGGAAAGCTCTACGCGTACAAGGGCGCGATGTATTCCGGCGTGCCGAATTTCGCCTCGGTGTTCGGCTACACCA
This sequence comes from Alphaproteobacteria bacterium, assembly GCA_031379565.1. GTDB lineage: Bacteria > Pseudomonadota > Alphaproteobacteria > Caulobacterales > Aquidulcibacteraceae > Vitreimonas. Next base: position 6,085 of record JANNFH010000310.1, on the reverse strand, counting down.
ACGCCTCCTGGACGCTGCGCGCCGATCTCATCAGCGGCTATGTCTGCCGGCTGATCAATTTCTTGGATGCGCGCGGCTATGCCTCCGCGACGCCGCGCTTCAGCGGCGCTCACGAGGACCGCCCTTTCGTGGATTTCTCCTCCGGTTATTTCCAGCGCGTGGCGCATCAATTGCCGAAGCAGACCACGCACGCGCCCTGGAAGCAGCGCCAATCCTACGCCCACGATTTGATCGATTTGCGCTTCGGCGCGCTCGACGACGGCGTGCTCGAATTCCAGTCCGCGCCGGCGGCGGGCGAAGCGGCGCTAGCCTTGACCGCCGCCGCGAGGTAACACCCCTTCACTTCGTGGGGGGCGCATGCCGACATCATTGAGCCTGTTCGTGTTGCTGGCCCTGATCGGCGGGCTGGCCGCGGGCGCGGCCATTCAGGGGACGGGCAGTGCCGAGCTTGTCCAGGCGGCGGGCTATTTTGAGGCAGTCGGCGGGCTCTGGCTCAACGGACTGCGCATGACGGTCATTCCATTGATCGTCGCACTTTTAATTACGGGCATTGCATCGGTGGCCGACGCGGCGAAGACCGGCGGGCTGGTTGGCCGGTTTGTGTTGCTGTTTTCGGTCCTCGTGTTCGCAGCGGCGGTCTACACCGTGTTCGCCACGCAGCAATTGCTTGCGCTTTGGCCGGTGGATCGCGCAGCGGCCGACGCTTTTTTGTCCAGCATCAGCGGCGCGGCGGGCGGGGTCCAGGCGCCGACTTTTGCTCAATGGCTGCAATCACTGGCGCCGCCAAACGTGTTCAAGGCCGCCGCCGAAGATCAAGTGCTGCCGCTTGTGGTATTTTCGCTGGTCTTCGGCTTCGCCGCCACGCGCATCGCCGGCGAGTTGCGGGCGCAACTGATCGCGTTTTTCCGTGCGGTGTCCGATACGATGGTCGTTGTCGTGCACTGGGTGCTGTTGGCGGGGCCGATCGGCGTGTTTGGATTGGCGCTGGGGGTAGGTCTGCGCGCGGGCTACGGCGCCGCCGGCGTGTTGGTGCAGTACGTCGCAATCGTCACCACCGTGATCATCGGCATTAGTGTGATCGGCGTGCTGTTGGCGCTGGTGTGGGGTCGGTTGCCGATCGGGCGCTATGTCTTGGCGACGGCACCGGTTTGGGCGATCGCGTTCTCCACCCAATCTTCGCTTGCTTCGCTCCCGGCGATGCTGGAGGCCGCGCGGGGCTTGAGGATTCCCGGACACATCGCCGGCATTATCTTGCCGCTGGCCGTGGCGGTGTTCCGCTTCACAAGCCCGGTGGGAAATTTGGCGGTCGTACTGTTTATCGCCCACCTCTACGGTTTCCAGCCGAGCGCCTTCCAGCTCGCTAGCGCGGTGTTTGTTTCCTACGGCGCCAGCATCGCCGCGGTGGGCTTGCCTGGTCAGGTGTCGTTCATCACCTCGATCGCGCCGATAGCCATCGCGCTCGGCGTGCCGCTCGACCTGTTGGGGATTTTGATTGCCGTCGAAGTCGTGCCGGACATCTTTCGCACGCTCGGCAATTGCGCCGGCGATATTGCCGTCACCTCGATTCTGGCGCGGGGAGAGCCGGCGGCGCTTGAGGCGCCGTCGCCGCTTCGCGACTAACCGCGGTTAAGCCGCCGCCAGCGCCAGCGCGGCCTCGGGCAAGCGTGCGGGAACGCGCAGGGTGAAGACCGAGCCTTCGCCGAGCGCGCTTTTTATGCTGACATCGCCGCCCAGCAATTGCGCCAACCGCCGCGTGATGGCCAGGCCCAGACCAGTGCCGCCATAGGCGCGCGTGGTGGTGGCGTCTGCCTGTACGAACGGCTGAAACAGACGCGCTTGGGCCTCCGGCGAGATGCCAATACCGGTATCGGCGACATCGAAAACCAGCCAATCGCCATCTTCGCAGCGCTCACGGCGCGCGCGCAGAATGATGTCGCCGCCCCTGGTGAATTTCGCCGCGTTCGACATAAGATTGAGCAGGCATTGGCCAAGCTTGAAGCCATCGGTCTCGGCGTCTCCAAGCAGTTCGGCGCCTTCCACCAGCACCCGATTGCCATTGGCCGCCGCGGCTGGCGCGACGGTGGCCGCGGCTTCGTCCATGAGGCCCGCAACCGCCACCGGTTGGACCATCGCCACCAGGCCGCCGGCCTCGATTTTGGACAGGTCGAGCACGTCGTTGATCATGCTCAAGAGCCGGGTTCCCGCGCCCCGGATGCGCTCCAGGTCGCGTTGGCCCTCGGCTGCGGCGCCTTTTTCCGCGCCGACTTCCATGAGCAATTCGCTGTAGCCGATGATGGCGTTGAGCGGGGTACGCAATTCGTGGCTCATCGTGGCCAGGAATTGCGACTTTGCTACATTGGCCTCCTCGGCCGCCGCGCGCGCGGCCTCGAGTTGGCGAAACGCCAAGCTGAGCTCGCTATCGCGGCGTTCGATTTCGTCAAGAATATTGCTCAGTCTCTGCTGGTGCTGGGCGCCTGCCTTGCTTGATGCGGACGCATCAGCCTCGCTCGTAGCGCCGCCGCGGCGCGACAGCACTTGTTCGGCGCGGCCCACGGCGCGCAACATGTCGCGCCGGCTGCGGTAGATAAGCCAGGCAAATCCGACGGCCCCGACGAGGCACGCCCCGCCGAGCAGCCCCGCCAGCGTCATTTTCTCTAGCGTGCGAGTCTGTAGCTCGGAGCGCACGGCTTCAGCCGCGGCGTGTTCTTCGGCTTGCGCCACTTCGCTTTCGAGCGTGGCGCGTAATTCTTTCACGCCGTCGTTGAAGCGCGTCATCGTATTGTGTTGCGCATTCTCGTAGACATTGCGCATGGCGGCGAAGGCCTCGGCGGTGCGGCCCTCGGCCCGCAGCACTTCCGGTTCGATCGCATCGAGCCGCTCATTCAGGCTTGGGTCGCGGCGCGACAACGCCAGCGCACGCAGCTCTTGCAGCGCTTGGCGCGCTTCACGGCCCCGGCCCAGCCGCGCCAGCGCATGCAGGCGAAAGGTGAGCAGGCTGGGGGCATATTCGGGCGGCGCCTCAGCATTGGCGCGGCCATTGTTGGCGCAAGTTAGCGCACGCATGAAATTACGCGCCGAGAAATTCACCCGTGCGCATAGCAGATCGGCGAAGAACAAATTGACAGGCGAAGCGGAGTGCTGCGCCATCTGCCGATGCACTTCCAGCAGGCGTAGCGCCGCGTCCGTGTTCCCAGATTGGGCCAGCATGCTGACGACGTTGTTCACCACAACGATGCCGTCAATTGGCCGGCCGGCCGCGGTTTCGAGTTCTACCGTCCGCTGCAAATGGGTGATGGCGCTGTCGAAATCGCCGATCTTGATGGCGTTGTAAGACATGGCGTCATGGAGGCCTGACCTAAGCGAGAGGGTGGCGGCGTTGTCTGGCAGGTGCACGAGCCCCGAGCGCGCCGCTTCAAGGGCGTTGCCGACCAGGCCCAGATCGCTCAGTGCGTAAGCCAGCAGGCGTTCGCCGGCGGCGCGGACGTAGGCGTCGGATTCGCCGTCCAGGGCCTGCGTGAGATTGCTGCGCGCCGCAACATAATCGCCGGTGAGCGCCGGCCCGTAGGCGCGCAGGATGGCGGCCATGGCGGAATAGCGCGCGCTGCGCTGGACGCCGGCTTCCAGTTCCAACGCCGCCAATGAAGCTACGCCGCGCTCGGCGTCCGAGCTGATGAAATCATCAGCGGCAAGGTCGTAAAGCGCTTGCAGCTTGGCTTGCCCGTGCAGGCGCGCGGCGCGCTGCTGCTGGTCGGCGCGGACGCGGTCGGTCACGACCATTCCGCCAGCTTCGATGAAGTGCGCAAGGCGTTCACCCCGCGCCACCCAATCGGCATCAGGCTGCTGCGCCCAGGCGGGGGCGCCGCATGCAAAAAAAGCGCAGAAGCTCACGGCGAGCAGCCGGAGACCAAGAGCACGCATCACCCACCCGTATTTTTCACCATTGTGCCCAAGAGCATTTAAGGAAGCGTGCAATCTGGGGTTCATTTCGGCTCGAACATGGTCAACCAGGGATGAATCCCCCGCCCTAGTCGGGCTTCGCCGACAAAGCTTTTGACAGGCGGGGCGGTTGGTGGCATGGCGCGCCCCGCGCAGGGCGGTAGGCCGTGCCATCGCAAGGAGTGCGCCGCTTGGCTAAAACCGATTTGGGCGACAAGCAGGTCTGCCCGAGTTGCGGGGCGAAATTCTACGACCTCCGTCGCCGCCCAGCGATGTGCCCTAAATGTGCAACCGCGTTCGATCCTTCCGAGGAAAGCGTGCGCGCACGCCGCGGCCGCTCGCGCGTCGCCGCCCATGACCCGGCCTACGAGGACGAAGAGGAAGCCGAAGCGACGGCCAAGCCGGCCGACGCGGACGAGGACGAAGAAGAGGATGCCGAGAAGCCGGTGGCGATCGATTCGGAGGCCGCCGCCGAGCCCATTATCGTCGGTGACGATGAGGAGGCGGAGGCGAGCGGCGACGAACTGCCGGAAGGCTTCTCCGAGGAAGAAGCCGATCTTGAGGGCGAGGCGGTCGATGACGACGCCGTTCCCATGTTGGAGGACGAGGTGGAATTTCCCGAGGATGAGATCGGAGAAATTCCAGCCGGGGACGAAGACGAAGAGGGCAGGCGCTAGGCCCGCCGCCATCGTCGGCTTGAATCGGCATTGGGCGGAGCGTAGACCGTCCCTCTCAAAATCGGGCGTCCGCAAACGGCAATGCCGTAGGTGGGCGCTCATCGGGGCCTTAGCTCAGCTGGGAGAGCGCCTGCATGGCATGCAGGAGGTCAGCGGTTCGATCCCGCTAGGCTCCACCAATATTTTCAAACACTTGGCGACAAGAACCGTCGCAAAATAATCCCCAGAGAATTGCTAGTACGAGACTAGTACGAGTTGGATGATTGCGAAATTGCGCGCTCGCCGTGATGCAATTGCTATCGCTCGCGAGGGCAGGGGGCTGACCGCACATGGCTGCATCATCTGATCTCGGAAGTGGCTCCTACGTGCTCGTGTGGGACCTTGAGACCGTGCCCGACCTCGCGGCCGTGTCGCGTATCCATGGGCGTGAGATGACCGATGCGGAGGTCGAGGAGTATCTCGGCGACAAGTTTCCGGCGCTTCCCCTGCACAAGATCGTCTGTATTGGCGCGCTGATCGCGCAGCGCGGCCCGCTGGGTTGGGTCGCGCAGTCGCTGGGCGCACCTCACATCGGCCAGCGCCCCGAACCTGAACTGATCGCGGCGTTCGTAGATGGAGACGCTGACCTTTGATCGCGAAGGTGAATACGTATTTCCTGGCGGGAGGAAGGGCAGGCCATTATCCAACACCGCTTTGTCAATGGCGATTGAGCGCTTGGGTAAGGATGATACCGCCGTGCCGCACGGCTTCCGTTCTACGTTTCGGGACTGGGCCGCCGAAGCCACCACGCATCAGAGAGAAGTGGCAGAAGCTGCATTGGCCCACATTTCGGGCGACAAAGTAGAACGGGCGTACCAGCGCGGCGACTTTTACGAGAAGCGCAGGCTCTTGATGATCGAGTGGGATCGGTTTGCCACTGGCAGACCACTGACGAACAAAGCTACGAAGAAGCCGCCTCACGCCAAGGTTTCTTCTGCTAAGACGCGCGCGCTGCGCAAGGAGGGCTAGGTGCCCTTCCTGATCTGGACGTAACGTCCGCTCTCGGTGGTCTGCCTAAGCGTGCAACCTGGGCTGGGCGGCGGATTGGAGGGAGCCAACCAGTTCTCCGATGTGGCCATATGGCAATCGGTGCCGGGCCGGATGATTGATCGAGCGAGTAGAGGTAACCTCGGCCCCTTGTGTGCACACCGTTGCGCGGTAGCTTACCGCTGGCGCGGCTATGGTAGCTCCTGAAAGCTGGTACTCGCACCGGCCCGCTGCGCCGTTTCAGAACGCGAGTGCGTCGGCGCAAGGCGGCCCCGTGGTAGACATCTTCATTTCTTACAAAAGCGAGCGGCGTCCCGCTGCCCGCCACTTGGCCAAGGTGCTCGACGCCTACGGGTACGACGTCTGACGTGACCCCCGCGAATCCATCCAGTTGGCGCTAGAATCCGGCCCGAGGAAGGGAGCCGGAGATGAAGCGGAAGCGGTTT
>JANNFH010000297.1:0-9973 GCA_031379565.1 Alphaproteobacteria bacterium | reverse complement strand
GGGTTCGATCGGAGTTCTCCAGTTCGAAGATCAGCCGCGTGACCTCGTATTCCAGAAACGGTTCGCGCTCGGGATCGAAGAACGCGATGGTGCGCCGATCGTCGATGGCGTTGGCCCCGACGAGACCGAAGTAAAACGCATCGGCGCCTTCGCTCAGCCGAACTGGCTCGACCCCTGCTTCCTCGGCCCTGTCTTCGTCTTCCGAAAACGGCTCGACGTTGATCTCGACGAAACGCACCCGCCCGTGCGAGCGGGCCGCGAACGTCTGCAACATTTCGCGCACCCGCGCGCCGTAAGCCTGCACTTGCGGCGCCACGGACGCCACATCGCGCGAATAGTAGAACGTGAACTCAACGGGCTCGCTCAATTCGTCGAGCGTGCGCTGGGTGCCGCGGCTCAGTGAGTAAAGATGGTTCTCGGTGAGATCGAGGCGCCAGGAGCGAAACCAGGAATTGGCCAGCACATTGCCAGCGACAAACATGACCAGAAAAGCGAAAGCCGCCAGCAGCGCGAAACGTCGTCCGCTCATTTCAGCCTCCCCGCCGCGCATCAACCGCGAGCGCGGTGAAGCCAAGGCACAGCGCAATCAGCGAGCCGAAATAGAACACCGAGCGGAACTCAACGACGCCGCGTTGGGCGGCGTCGAAATGGTGGAGTATGGAAAACCACGAGATCGCCTCGGCGGCGCCCCCGCCCACAAATCCAGCGAAGAAATCGGACACGAGCGGCAACCCCAGCGCTGTCAGCATAAACGAGATCAGCACGGCGAGCACGAACGCCACCACCTGCGCGGGCGTCAGCGCCGACATCGCCGAGCCAATGGCGAGGTACGCGCCCGCCATCAGCAGGCTCGAAACATAACCCGTGAAGATCGCCGCATTGTCGGGGTGCCCAAGCACATTGACGCTGACCCAAAGCGGAACGGTCAGCCCAAGCGCGACCGCCGCGACGCTCCACGCCGCCAGGAATTTTCCCAACACCAACGCCCAGGTCGGCGCCGGTAAAGTCAGCAGCAATTCAATCGCGCCAGAACGGCTCTCCTCGGACCAGAGCCGCATCGCCACCGCCGGCAAAAACACCATGAAAATCCAAGGGTGAAACGCGAAGAAGGCGGAGAGGTCAGCACGGCGTTGCTCGAAGAAGCCCCCGACCTGGAAGGTGAACAAACCGATGGCGAACAAAAACACCGCCACGAACACGTAGGCCGTCGGCGTGGTGAGGTAAGAGAGCAATTCGCGCCGGTAAAGCGCGAGCATGCTGGCGAGGCCTGGGCGTTTTTTCATCCGCGCTCTTCCCCGTGCGTGAGGGCGCGGAACGCCTCATCCAGACTGCCGTGTTGCTTGGTCAGCTCGGCGGGCGCGGCATCGGTAATGATGCGGCCCTGATCAATGAGGATCACACGCGTGCAGACCGCTTCGACTTCCTCGAGGCTGTGGGTCGAGATGATGAGCCCACGCTCTTCACCGAGGCGCTTGATCAAGTCGCGGACGGCGTGGCGTTGATTGGGATCGAGCCCATCGGTGGGTTCATCCAGGATCAGCAATATTGGATCGTGCAGCAGCGCCGCGGCCAATCCGACCCTACGGCGATAGCCCTTCGACAATGTTTCGATCGGCTGATCGATGGCGGCCCCGAGGCGCGCGTCCTGCGCCGCGCGGCGCACCGCGTGGCGCGCGCCTTGCGCCGGCATACCGCGGGTTTCGGCGACGAAGCGCAAAAACGTCCAAGGCGTCATTTCCCCGTAGAGCGGCGCGCCTTCGGGCAAATAGCCCACGTGCTCCTGGGCCCGGCGGCGCTCCTGGGCGACGTCGATGTTGAACACCTTAACGACGCCATCGTCAGGCTCGAGATAGCCGGCGATCATGCGCATCGTGGTGGTTTTGCCCGCGCCATTGGGGCCCAAAAAGCCGACGATTTCGCCGACGTCGAGCGCGAACCCGATCCCGTCTACGGCGGCGCGTCTGCCGAAGGTCTTCCGCAGCCCATCGACCTGCAACAACATGTGAGCAATCGTTCCTGAAACGGCAGGCGCCGCTCTTAAGGCGGTTTTCTGCAAAAGGCCACGCCCCAAAACGCACAGGTCGGCGAATCACCTGCGGCGCTCAGCCACCGGTTTCGGGCGCCCTCCGCGCCCCGGCGCGCGCGACGTTTTCGAAGAGCCACGCTCCGCGCCCCTGCGGCGTCAACAGCCCAAGAATTTCGTTTTGTCCAATAATTCCAACACCGAAATAAAAAACCCGCGCGGCGGCGCGGGTGGTTGGAAGATCAGTGCGGCCGATCGAAGCGCGGACCCAGGGGGCTGGGGGGGCTGATGGATACTGGATCCGTGCCTATCTTCGATCGACCGCATAACTAAGCTCGCCCCGCAATGCGGCCCTTGCAAGTGTAAAATTAGGCAGAAAGCCGACCTACACGAAGTTGTAATCGGCGCCCGCACGTTGACGCGGCGCCGCCGTGCTCCAAGCGCCCAATACGAAAACGCCCCGGACTTAGCCGGGGCGCTTAGTCGTGCCGGAAGCAGGTTCAGTTCCGCGGCGACATCAGCCGAAGGATGAACATGAACATGTTGATGAAGTCGAGGTAGAGCGAAAGCGCGCCATACGTGGTGCCCACCGCCATCGCCCTGGCATCACCGCCGAGCTGGTAATACATGAACTTCAACCTTTGCGTGTCGAACGCCGTCAGGCCGGCGAAGATCAGCACGCCGATCACGGAGATGGCGAAGCTGAGCGCCGAGGACGCCACAAACATGTTGACGATCGAGGCGATAACCAGCCCGATCATGCCCATGAACAAAAATGTTCCGATGCCGGTGAGGTCACGCTTGGTGGTGTAGCCCCACAGCGAGAGCGCCCCGAACGAGGCCGCCGTAATAAGGAAGGCCTTGGCGACCGTGGTCATGCCGTCGGGGATGCGGCCATAGGCGAACACAATGGCGCCCATGCCCACGCCGATCAGCGAAACAACGCTCCAATAGACGAGGTTGGCGCCGACGGGCGAAGGGTTTTTCATGGTAAAGCTGGAGATGAGCAGGATGGCCAGCGGGCCGAACATGACCACGTAGGCCAAAGGCGGCGTCAGCAGCGTGCTAAACAGCGCGGGCGTGGTGCCCACCACATAGGCCAAAATCCCGCTCAGCAGCAGGCCAAGGCCCATTTTATTGTAAATGCCCAGCATGAAGCCGCGCAAACCGGCGTCCACCGCCATGTCGGCACTGCCGGGAATGGCGCGGGTCTGACTATGATAGTCGGACATTCAGTTCCTCCTTGCGGCGCAGCCAGAGTCGCGCAGCGTTCGCCCTATATGGCGCTGGCGCCCCACGCCCGCAAGTAAATCCGGGCGCCAAAGGCCGTTGCGCCTTGCCTTAACCCTGCCAGAATTACGCCACCGGAACGTTCGCGCGATCCATGCGTTTCCGGTTTAGGACGGAGGGCGCCCAACGCGAAGAATCGCGCTAGAGCGGCGCAGAGGATTATTGGGGTGGCCGAAGACGAAGAGCCTGACGGGCCCGAGGGGCCCCCATCGGCGAGCGCGCCCGGACCGGGCGCGGGCCAGCCGCAATCCCCCGGCGAATCACCGCTGGCGGAAAGCGAAGCTGCGTCCGAGGCCGAACCGGCCGAGCGATACATTGAAGTGTCCGAACGCGATCTGACGGACGCCGCCGAAATGCCCGCGCCGGACGCCGCCGACGACCCGGGCGCCAGCGCCGCGCCGGCCACCGAAATCCCGCCGCTGGAAACCGACCCTGCCCTGCCGGCGAACTATTTCCGCGCCGCCGGCGATCCGGATGAACAGGAACAGCCCACCGAGGTCACGTTCCTCGCGCGGCTGCGGGACTATTGGGAGCGTTTTAGGGAGCGCGCACGCCCCCATGTCGTGGCCTTCCGGGGCAACGCGAGAGCGTTCGGCGGCGAAGTGCTGTCGCGCGCGCGCCGCGCACGCGCGCCGCGGAATGTACGCGAGGCCGCAGTGTGGAGCGGCTGGGCCGCCGCAGCCGGCGTGTTCGTCATCGTCGGGTTTTTCTTCTTCGTTACCTGGGGCATGCCTTCGACAGACGATTTGTGGGAGGCCAGCGGCGGGCAAAGCATCACCTTCCTCGACCGCAACGGCCATGTCATCCTGCGCGAAGGCGCTCAGAACGCGCCGCCCGTGGATCTCGCGTCCCTGCCGCCCTATGTGGCCGAAGCCTTCATCGCCATCGAGGACCGCCGCTTCTATCAACATTTCGGCGTCGATATCGGGGGCTTGGCTCGCGCAGGCGCGGAGAACCTGCGTGCCGGGCGGGTGGTGCAAGGCGGCTCCACCATTACCCAGCAATTGGCGAAGAACTTGTTCCTCACCAATGAGCGCACTTGGCGGCGCAAGGCGCAGGAAATCGCCTTGGCGATTTGGCTGGAGAGCAAATTCACCAAGGATGAATTGCTCGCGCTCTATCTGAGCCGGGTCTATTTCGGCGCCGGAGCCTATGGCGTCGAAGCCGCCGCCGAGCGCTATTTCGACCGCCCCGCGCGCGAACTCACGCTGTTGCAATCGTCGATGTTGGCGGGCCTGGTCAAGGCGCCCTCGCGGCTAAACCCCGCCCGCCAAGACATCGGCGCGGCGCGCGACCGCGCCAGCGTTGTGCTTGAGGAAATGGTGCGCGCGGGCTTCATCAGCGAAACCGAGCGGCAAGCCGCGCTCTCGGAGGAATTGCTGATCAGCCAGCGCAACCCAGCAGGAGTGCTCGGCTATTACCGCGACTGGATCGACCCGTTGCTCAACGAAGTGATTGGCACTCAACGCGACGACTTCATCGTCGAAACCACACTAGACATCGCCGCCCAGCGCGCCGGCGGCGAAGCGCTCAACGCCGTGCTCGGCGAACATGGCGAGGAGCGCCGCGTCGGCCAAGGCGCGGTGTTGGCGATGGACGAATCCGGCGGCGTGCGGACAATGGTCGGCGGACGCGACTATGACCAAAGCCAGTTCAACCGCGCCACCCAGGCCCACCGCCAGCCCGGCTCCTCCTTTAAGTTCTTCATCTACCTCACGGCGATGGAAACCGGCCTGACCCCGTGGAGCGTACGCGAAGACGCGCCAGTCACCATCCATATTGCCGACCAGCCCGATTGGTCGCCGCACAATTACACTCATGAATATCATGGGCCGGTGACGCTCACGAGTGCGTTCGCCAACTCCTTCAACATGGTGGCGATCCGCGTCGCCAATGAAGTGGGCGGCGCCAATGTCATCGAAACCGCGCGGCGCCTCGGCGTGCGTTCGCCTTTGCACAATTATCATTCCCTGGCGCTCGGCGCGCAGGAGGTCACGCTGCTCGAAATGACCGGCGCGTATGGCGCCATGGCGGCGGACGGCTTTCGTGTTGAACCGCACGGTGTCGCGCGCATCCGCCGTGCCAACAGCGACGAGGTAATGTGGAGCTGGCGCCCGACCCAGCGCGCGCGCGTCATCGACGAACGCGCGCGGCGACTGATGGATCATATGATGTATCGCGTGGTGGAAGGCGGCACCGGTACGGCGGCGCGGATTCCGGGCCGCCAAATCGGCGGAAAAACCGGCACCGGCAACGATTACCGCGACGCCTGGTTCATCGGTTTTGTGCCAGGAATGGTCGCCGGAGTCTGGGTGGGTAACGACAATTTCACCACCACCCAACGGGTCACTGGCGGCTCCCTGCCGACGGAAATTTGGCATCGCTACATGGAGGTTGCGCTCCGGAACGTGCCGGTGCGGGAATTGGATATGCCGCGCGAGGAAGATTACAGTACCGGCATCGCCGAGGAACCGATCAAAGGCGAGATGGTCGCCATCGGCGCGCCTATCGGGGTCACCGTAGGCCAGCCCGCCGAAACACCGCCCGACACCCAAGATCGTTCGCTCGATTTCGGTCCAGAGGGCTGAGCTTCGATCGACCTAAACTGCGATCAACGCGCCATGCCCACGGCATGCAGGGCGCAGCCGTGATGATGCAGCCAGGCGCGGCCGCGTTCGTAGTCGGGTATGCAGCGGCGGACCAGATTCCAAAACCGGCGCGAATGGTTCATCTCAACCAGGTGCGCGGTTTCATGGGCGGCGAGGTAGTCGAGCACGAACGGCGGCGCCAGCACCACGCGCCAGGAAAACGACAGCGCCCCGTCCATGGTGCAAGAACCCCAGCGCGAGCGTAGCTCCTTGACCTGAATCTTGCTTGGCTTGACGTTGAGCGTGTAACCATGGGCTGCGACCCGCGCTTCCAAGTCTCGGCGCGCTTCGGCCTTGAAGAAACGCACCAGCCGCGCCTCGAACAATTCCACATCCGGCGCCGGGGCGATCAGGCGCGGCGGCGCGCCTGCCTCTATGCGCGGCGCCGAGCGCCCATGCTCGCAGACTAGTTCGTGCATCACCCCGCGCAACGGCGCCCGCGCGCCAGGCAACAAGGTCACCCCTTGGGGCAAGCGCGCGAGTTCGTGCGCGATCCAACCAGCACGTTCGGTCGCAAATGCCAACGCATGCTTTAGCTGCCGCCGCGAGGGCGCAGTGGCAATGGCCTCGCGCCGCGTTGGGCAGATGCGTACCGACACACGGCGGGCGCGTGGATTAACCAGCAGACGGACCATCACCCGGCGACCATCAATCGTTTCGATTTCGGCATGAAACGGATCGGCAAGGTTGATCGAATCGGCGCGCATGAACAAGCGTCTCACGCGGCGCGTGCGCGCAAAAGACTTGATTATTCGCTGACGAGTTTGAGCTTCGCCGCCCTGCGTGAAGCTGGAAATTGAAACGCGCGGATGAAGTCCCGCATGCGTGGGTAAATTTCCGTTGCGAAGCGGCGGCCGTTAAAAACGCCGTAATGGCCAACGCCAGCTTGAATGTAATCCTGCTTCATCCGCGCGGGAATGTTGGCACAGAGATCGTGGGCGGCCTGCGTTTGTCCGATGCCGGAAATGTCGTCATTTTCCCCTTCAACCGTCATCAAGGCGGTGTGGGTGATGGCGGAAGGATCAACCAATTGCCCACGATGTTCGAAGGTTCCGCGCGCTAACGAATAATCCTGAAAAACCTCGCGCAGCGTCTGGATGTAGAATTCCTCGGAGAGGTCCATCACCGACAGGTATTCATCGTAGAAGTCGCGGTGCTTCTGAGCGTTGTCGCCATCGCCTTCGACTAGATGCTGGTAATAATCCTGGTGCGCATCGACGTGACGCGACAGATTCATGCCCAAAAAGCTGGCCAGTTGCAAAAAGCCCGGATAGACGCGGCGAAACGCGCCCGCGTGCATCGCCGGCACGGTGTGGATCATGTTCTTCTGAAACCACTCGATGGACCGGCGTTCGGCCAGCTTGTTCGGTGCGGTTGGCGAAAGCCGCGCGTCGATTGGCGAGCCCATGAATGTCATCGTCGCGGGAGCATCGGGGTCGTTGTCCTGCGCCATCAGCGCTACCGCCGCCAGCACCGGCGGACCAGGCTGGCACACGGCGACGACGTGGGCGTTGGGACCAATAGCGCGGATCATCTCGCGCACGTGATCGATGTAATCGTGATAATCGAACTGCCCGGCGCTTTGCGGCACGTTGCGCGCGTCAGCCCAATCCGAGATGTAAACTTCGTGGTCCGGCAGGAACGCCTCTACCGTGCCGCGCAGCAGCGTTGCGTAATGACCCGACATCGGCGCCACCAGCAAGACGCTCGGTTGAAGCTTGGGCGCGCCCACTTTGCCCATTGCCGCGGCGTCGCGCTCGAAATGAATAAGGTCGCACCAAGGGCTCGACCAGGCCGTCCTCGGGGTGACCGGTATTTCGACGCCGCCGAGTTCAAGCGGGGCCAAATTCCACGCCGGCTTGCGATAGCGCCGGGTGACGCTCTCAAACAGATCGGCCGCCGCTGCCGCCGTGCGCGCAACTTCACTGCCCGCCATCGGGTTAAATGGCGAGCGGAGCATGTCCGCCTGCATCATCGCCGCGATCCGCAGCGGCCCGACAGACCAATGACTGAATTCGTAGAACGAATAGAGCATGCGTTTACCTTCATGCTGCATCGCAGCATAACAATGGCATTCTGCGCTCGGTAAAGTTTCGAACCTGCTAAATTCGCGGCCCCGAGAGTCCCTGCTGTCGCCGAGGTTCCCCGCTACCGGCCCCCACCCGTGCCACGGCCTTGTAGGCAAAGTTATCGTTAACGCCAACCAGGCTAACGATCGCGGGCGCCCCGATTGAGCCCCGCAGCTATGCAGGATCCGATTTCTTCAGGCGTCCGACCTTGAGTGGCAATAACAGCCCGAGTCCGCCAATCCGCGTCCATGACGTAAAGGAAGGAGGAATGATCGACATTGTAGACATCGGCCGTGGCGCCTTCGATCGGCGTCCCTTGCCGAACCACCCGGAACTCATTCGCCGCCGCTTCAGTCTGGGCGGGCGACCCAGTCAGCCCCTGCAACCCTGGGGGAAATCCCTCGGTGCGAACATAGGCGGCGAGCACTTCGGGGGTGTCCCTCACGGGATCGACGCTGATCAGCACAGGCTGAATGTCGTACCCGCCTGGCGCGGAAAGCGCTTGGCTAAGCGCGTACATCGCGGTCGGGCATGCGTCGGGGCAATGGGTAAATCCGAAATAGAGCACCGCCGGCCCGTCGCGGAAATCCGCCTGCGTCACCGGCTGGCGGCTGGTATCGACCAGCGCGATCGGCCCGCCGATTTGCTCGGCGCCTTCGATAATGCAGCCCTCAGGCTGGTTCCCGGTTTTCTCACCGGCCGGCCGGCCGGCCAACAGCATGGCGCCCAGGCCAGCGAGACCCGCAACGGCCAGCGCTGGCACGATCGCGCTGGTCAATCTGCGGCGGGGCTGTTCGATGTGGAGCGACATGCCCCAAGCGGTACCCGCGCTGCTTTTCCAATCAACGCCGCCCAACGCCGCACCTGACGCAATGCCGCAGGCGTCCAGCGCCTCAGATGCAGCAATTTGGACCGCTTCCTGACCCCAAAAACCGGACCAGCTTTTTCGGGAAGCGGTCTGGGCGCGAGATTGGCAAGCACCGCGCCATTCGTCATGAACTTCGGCCATGAGTGAAACAGCTTCCGGATTTTGGAGCGCCACCAGCCGCGTGCGCCTGCGCACGCTGGTGCTGTTGCGCTGGCTGGCGGTGTTCGGGCAAACCGTCGCGGTCCTGTTCGTGCGCTTTGTGCTTGACGTGGATTTTCCGCTCTGGCTGGCGCTCGCTGCGATCGCGATCAGCATCGGCCTCAACATCGTGCTGATCTCGACCCGGCCTATCCAGGGCCTCGCGCGTGAATGGGAGGCCGCGCTCCAACTGGCTTATGACGTGGTTCAGCTTGCGGTGTTGCTGGCGATCACCGGCGGCTTGCAGAACCCGTTCGTGTTTTTGTTCATCGCCCCAGTGGCGGTGTCGGCCACGATTTTGCGCCCCGTCGTCACCGCCATGTTGGCGGCGCTGACGTTTCTGTGCGTCGGGGCAATTTCGGTCTGGCGTTTGCCGTTGCCATGGCCGGAGGGCGCTTCGTTCGAAATTCCGCCGCTCTATGAAATGGGTATCGCCGCCGGCGTATTGATTGGCTTGGGGTTCACCAGCGTTTACGCTTGGCGTGTCGCGGCGGAAGAAGAACGGCTCAACATCGCGCTCAATGCGGTGCAAGCTGTGCTCGCCCGCGAACAGACGCTCTCCGCACTCGGCGGTCTTGCCGCCGCCGCCGCGCACGAACTTGGCACGCCGCTCGCCACTATTCATCTTGTCGCCAAGGAAATGGCGCGCGCCCTGCCCGCCGACGATCCGCGCATGGAAGATATCAACCTGCTCGTCTCGCAAAGCGACCGTTGCCGCGCGATCCTCGGCCAATTGTCGGCGCGGCGCGATGGTGTCGACCTGATGCTCACGCGGGCGCCGATCAGCGCCCTACTGGAGGAAGTCGCCGCGCCCCACCAAGGCTTGGGCGCCGATATCGTCATCGACGCTGAGGGCGAGGGGCCGCTTGAATTGCGC
>JANNFH010000212.1:0-3157 GCA_031379565.1 Alphaproteobacteria bacterium | reverse complement strand
ATAGCGCGCCTCGTTGGCAGCGCTCGGGATCTCTTGGCCCTCCGCCGCGGAACAGGCGACGAGGGGAAGCATGGCGGCGCCAAGCAGCAGCGCGCGGCGGGAAAGGGAGGGGCTCATGCCTAGCTATACGAGCCAGGCGGGGCGCCGGTTTCAAGCTTTAAGCAGGAACCGGCGTTTCCAACCTGGCGAAGCATTCCTCAATCGAATTGGCCTTCTGCACCGCCGCGCCGAAATCGGCGGGGGTCAGATTGGCGTCGACCGTGTGTTTCAGCAGGACGAAGAAAGGGTCCCAGAACCCATCTTCGTCGAGAAAGACGAGCGGCTTCTGGTGCAAATTGAGCCGCCGCCATGAGAGTGTTTCCACCGCCTCTTCTAGCGTGCCGATGCCGCCGGGCAGCACCACGAAAGCGTCGCTCTCCTGGAACATCAGCATTTTGCGCTCGTGCATGGTGTCGACCATGTGGTGGGGCACCTCGTCGAGAACGATTTCACGGCGTTCGAGAAATCGGGGCATGATACCCAACACCTCGCCGCCGCCGGCATGGGCGGCCTTGGCGCAGCGCCCCATCAGACCAATCGAGCCGCCCCCGTAAACCAGGCGTAGGCCCCTCCGCGCCAGCGCCGCGCCGAAGCGGCTCGCCAAATCGTGGTATTCGGGCTTGGTGCTCTCTGAAGAACCGCAATACACACAAACGGAACGGAGCGGCGGCTTGAGGATGGTGGTGTCGGCCATGGGCTGCATCGAACTCGGGCATTAAGGCGCATTGCAGGCGAAATCCAGGGCGCCTACGTCCTGTCTCTTCAAGGATTGTTCCATGGCGCGCGGCGAGCACCGCACAGTGCAGACGGCTGATTCGGCGGCGAAAGACCCAGCGCCCCCGTTGGGGCGCACCTTGGTGCGTCTGCTGGCGCTGGTGGGCGGGCTCAAGGGCCCTGGGTTTCGCTGGCGGCTGGTGGTTTCGTTTGCGCTGACGCTGACGGGCAAGGTGCTGGCGGTGTTCTCGCCGCTGGTGCTCGCGCAAGGCATTAACACAGTAGCGGCAGGGCATACCGAAGGCGCGTTCGCAATTTTTCTTGGTCTCGCCGGCTTCTGGACGGCGCTGCGGTTTGCTTCGACAGCGGGGCCGCAGCTGCGTGACGCGATTTTCCAGCCGGTAAGCGAGGAGGCGCAGCGGCGGGCGGGCACGCGCGTGTTTTCCCACGTGCACGGGCTCTCGGTGCGGTTTCACCAATCCAAGCGCACCGGCGCTGTCTACCGCACCATCGAACGCGGCACGCGCGCGATCGATTTCTTGATCCGCTTTCTCGCCTTCAATATAGCGCCCACGTTGATCGAGTTGGTGCTCGCGGCTGGCGTGCTGGCGTGGCGCTATGGCGGTGTGTTTGCGCTCATCGCGGCGCTGACGGTTGCGGTGTACGCTTGGCTTACCTTTGGAGTGACAGAATGGCGGCTGAAACACCGCCGTGAGATGAACGAGCGCGACACAGAAGCCGCGGGCCGGGCGGTAGATTCGCTGCTCAACTTTGAAACTGTCAAAAGCTTCGCCGCGGAGGGGCGCGAAAGCGAACGCTATGATCGCGCGCTCGCCTCCTATGCTGACGCGGCGGTGCGCTCTAACACGTCGCTGGTGCTGCTGAATTTGGTGCAGGGCATTGTCATGAATATCGGCCTGCTCGCCATGGTGCTGGCAGCGGGATACTTCACCGCGCGCGGGCCGATGGGGCCGGGCGACATCACCGCCGTAATTTTGATCATGGTGAATCTGTACGCGCCGTTGAACATTCTCGGCTTTGCCTATCGCGAAATCAAGCAGACCTCGATCGACATGGAGAACATGTTTGCACTGCTGGACGAGGCGCCCGATGTGGCCGATGTGCCGGGCGCGGCGGCGCTGAGGTCGGAACGCGGAGAAGTGCGCTTCGAACAAGTTGGGTTTTCCCATGAAAGCCGCGATCGGGGATTGGACGATGTGTCGTTCGTGGCGCATGCGGGAAGAACCACCGCCATCGTCGGCCCCAGCGGCGCCGGCAAATCGACGGTGCTGAAATTGCTCTATCGTTTCTATGACCCGAGCGCCGGTCGGGTGAGCATCGACGGCCAAGATCTGCGCGGGGTGACGCAGGCGAGTTTGCGCTCCGTGCTTGGTCTGGTGCCGCAAGACGTGGTGCTGTTCAACGACACCCTTCGCTACAATATCGGCTACGGCCGCCCCGAGGCGAGTCAGCGCGAGTTGGACGAAGCGGCGCGGCGGGCGCAATTATTGCCCTTTATCGAAAGCTTGCCGCAGGGCTGGGAAACCCGGGTCGGCGAGCGCGGGCTGAAGCTCAGCGGCGGCGAGAAACAACGCGTGGGCATTGCTCGCGTGGTGCTGAAGGACCCGAAAATCCTCATCCTCGACGAAGCCACCTCTTCGCTCGACAGCGGCACCGAAGCGGAAGTGCAGCGCGCGCTGGAGGAAGCCAGCAAGGGCCGCACGACCATCGTCGTCGCCCACCGCCTCTCCACCATCGCAGGCGCCGATCAGATCATCGTGCTGGACGAGGGCCGGGTGGTGGAGCGCGGGGCGCACGCGGAACTGATTGCCAAGGACGGGCTTTATGCAGGGCTGTGGCGTCGTCAGGCCGAGGAGCCACGCGAGACCGTGGCGGCGGCGGAATAGAGCTTTCGCGCGTTTCTCTCGGGTGCGCCGTCTTGACCTTTGCCGCGACGCGCGATGAAATTCGCCGTCGAAACCAGGAGGGTGGCATGAGACGTGTGATGCTTGCGGCGCTGGCGGCGCTGGGGATGGGCGCGTGCGCTTCGCCGGCGGCGCCCGAGCTCCCGGCAAATTTCGATCCGGCGGCGTGCTACGAGCGCGCCTTCAACGTCTATTTCGAGGGCGCTGAGACGGCGCTGAGTCCCGAGGCGCGCGAAGTTATCGCTGCGGTCGATCGCTCGATCCGTGGCTGCCGCATCGAGCGCGTCCGCATTGTTGGCCAAGCCGGCGCGACCGGCGCGGAAGCCGACAACATGCAGCTTTCCGCGCGCCGCGCCGAAGCGGTCGAGGCCTATCTGCGGCGCGCCACGGATTGGCCGCGGTCAGCCTATTCCTTGCGCGCCGTCGGCGAGGAAGGCGCCGTCACCGATGAAGGCGTCCGCCCGGTGCGCCAGCGCGCG
>JANNFH010000193.1:0-4454 GCA_031379565.1 Alphaproteobacteria bacterium | reverse complement strand
CTTTCGACATCGCCGATTCCATAGGCACGTTTTGGCACTGCAGGAACGAGTGGAACCCCATCAGCCCAAGGCCGACGCTGCGTTCGCGATAAGCGGCGTATTTCGCGCGCTCCATTTCGTCAGGCGCACGCTCGATGAAATCCTGCAGTACGTTGTCGAGGAAGCGAAACGTGTCTTCCAGGAACGTTTCGTGCTTTTCCCATTCCAGGAAGGTTTCCGCGTTGAGCGAAGAAAGGCAGCACACCGCGGTGCGCTCGCGGCCTTGATGGTCCATGCCGGTGTGCAGCATGATTTCGCTGCACAGATTGGATTGGCGTACCTTCAGGCCGAGCTTTTTTTGGTGGCTCGGCATCTGCTTGTTTACGGTGTCGGAGAAGATAATGTAGGGCTCGCCGGTTTGCAGGCGAAGCTCCAGGATTTTCTGCCATAGCTTGCGCGCGCTGACGTGCTTCAGCGGCGCTTGATCCTTCGGCGAGCGCAGCGCGAACGGTAAATCATCCCGCACCGCGATCATGAATTCATCGGTGAGATTGAGCCCGTGATGCAGGTTCAAGCTCTTGCGGTTGAAATCGCCGGCGGGTTTGCGGATTTCGAGGAATTCCTCGATCTCGGGATGGTGGATGTCGAGATAGACCGCCGCCGAGCCGCGCCGCAGCGAGCCTTGTGAAATCGCCAGCGTCAGCGAATCCATCACCCGGATGAACGGAATGATGCCGCTGGTCTGTCCGTTTTGCCCAACCCTTTCGCCGATGGAACGAACGCCGCCCCAATAGGTGCCGATGCCGCCGCCGTTCGAGGCCAGCCACACATTCTCATTCCACGTGTCCATGATGCCGTCGAGCGAATCGCCGACCGCATTCAAGAAGCAGGAAATCGGCAAGCCGCGCTCGGCGCCGCCATTGGAGAGCACCGGCGTCGCCGGCATGAACCAGAGTTTGGAGATGTAATCGTAGATGCGTTGCGCATGTTCGATATCGTCGGCGTACGCGGTGGCGACGCGCGCGAACATGTCCTGAAAACTCTCGCCCTGAAGCAGATAGCGATCGATCAAAGTGGTCTTGCCGAAATCTGTCAGCAGCGCGTCGCGCGAGGGATCGGTGATGACCTTTTCGACGACCTTGAGCGGGCGTAGCGGCTTCGGTTTGCCGCGGTGAATCTCACCCATGCGGTGGACCCCCAACTTCTCCGCCCGGCTGTACATTCTAGCGCTCCCTTCATCTCGTTTTAACCAGACTCGCTCTTGGCCGAAACCACAAGCCCTGGCGTTTTATGGTTGAACCTTACCGCTACATATAGTGATGGCAGGTGTTAAGGCCGGGTCAATCGGGAACCCCGCCAGGAACGATTTTTTCCGTGAACAAGATGTGAAATTGGCCGTTTGGCCAGTGAATCCCGCTTAACCATAAGCGCGCTGATGTCGCCCCCGAAGCGGGCCTTGCGCGAGGTCGAATTCCGGCGCTTTTCAGGGCCATGGGAGAGGAAAAGGGGGGTTCTGGCGCGGTGCTGGCGGTGGTGGTTGGCGCGACCCTTCTGGGGCTGACGCCGATCGGGGTGCGCCTTTCTGAACTCGGTCCCCAGGCCACCAATCTCTGGCGATTCGTGTTTGCACTGCCGATTCTCGCCGCCATGGCGGCGGCGGGGCGGCCGAATCCCTCGCCCAGCCAAGTCGGCTGGCTCTTGTTCGGGGGTCTGCTGTTCGGGGCCGAAATTTCGCTCTGGGCCGCCGCGCTCGGGCTCACCACCGTCGCCAACGCCACCTTGCTGGCCAACATGACCCCGCTGTTCGCCGCTCTGATCGCCTGGGTGCTGTTCCGGGAGAGGTTGAGCCGAGGCGTGCTCACCGGCGGCGGCGTGGCGCTGGCCGGCGCGCTGATGCTGGCGTTCGGGCGCGCGCAAACGGGCCAAGGCCCCGCCAGCGCCGAACACGGCTGGAGCGGCGACGCCTTGGGCCTTGCCGCGGCGGTCGGCTACGCTGGCTATTTGCTGATCGTGCGCTCGCTGCGCGGCAAGGTTGGCATCGGCGCGGTCATGTTCTGGGGCTCGCTGAGTGGGGCGGTCTATGCGTTGGCGCTGAGCTTGGCGCTCGGGGAGCGCTTGATCGCACACACCGCCCAAGGTTGGGCCATCCTGGTTGGCCTGGGCGTGGTGACCCAAGTCGGCGCGCAAGGCTTGATCGCCTGGGGCGTCGGGCGCTTGCCGATCGTGTTATCGACAGTGTTGTTGTGGCTGCAGCCGCTTTCCGCGGCGGCGTTGTCATGGCTGTTATTTGACGAGCGCTTGGGCCCGCTCGCGCTGTTGGGCGCGGCGTTTATCCTGGGCGGGCTGTTCGTGGTGCAGCGCGCGCGAGTTTAGGAGCAGCTCCATGGGCAAAGCCTTCACCGCCATCGCCGGCGCCTTCGGCGACATCGCCTTCGGCCGCTTGACGCTGCTGGCGCTCGTCAATCTCGTGCTCGCTGGCGCCATTAGCGGCGCCGGCGCGGTCGCGGCGATCCGCTACCTCGTGCCGCTCATCCCCGAAGCGCAAGGCTGGCTTGGTTTTGGCTTCGACGCCGCGCAATTCGTATTGAGCGTCGGCGCCGTGGTGCTGGCGGTGGCGGTGTCGCCGGCAGCGTCGATGCTGGTCGGCGGGCTGTTGTTCGAGTTCGCCGCCGAGCGCGTGGAGAAGGGTATCGGCGCTCCACCCGCCCGCAAGCCCTCACTGATCGAAGGCCTGTGGACCGGCCTCCGCATAGCCATCCCGTCGCTGTTGCTCAATCTGCTGGTGATGCCGATCTACATCATTCCGGGCATCAACGCGGTCGTGTTCTACAGTCTCAACGGCTATTTGATGGGCCGCGATTACGCGATGATCGCGGGCATGCGGCGGCTTCCGTTTCGCGAAGCGCTGCAATTGCGTCGCCGCGCGCGCTTCTCGGTGTTCCTGGTCGGTCTTGCCTGTGCGATTGTTCCGTTCGTCGGCCCGCTGATCGGCGCTAGCGGCATGACCCGGCTGGTCAATGCGCTGGCGCGCCGCCAGTAAAAGTGGACGCCGGTTTTACGTCCGGCCGCGCGCTCGTCAAAATGTCTTGCGCCAGAAGCAATAGGACGTGAGCGTCTCGAACCCTTCGCGTTTGTAGAGCGTGACGGCGGGCGCATTGTCGGAATCGACCTGCAGGAACGCATTCGCCGCGCCCCGTGCGTCCGCCCAAGCCAGCAGCGCGCGCAGAACCTGGATGGCGTGGCCATGTCGGCGCGCGCTCGGCACGGTGCGCATCAGGAAAATGCCGGCCAGATCGCCGGTGACCGCGCTCATGCCGACAGCAAGCGGGCCGTTCTCGTCTCCGCGCACCGCGAAGGCTGCCGGCGCGGGCGCGCGCAAAGCGATGGCGCGGCGCTCCTCTAATTCGTCCGCGTCGGGCGTGGATTGGCGTAGCGCCGTGTCAAACGCGGGCGGCATCTGGGCGGAAAGGATGACCCCGTCGGCGACGGCCGCGACGCCTGGGCGCGTCAGGCTTCGCGCCATGATAAGAGTGTGCATGGTCGAAGCATAGCCGCGCCGCGCCAGCGTGACCGGCAAATCCCCCGGCGCGAACGCGCCGTCCGTCAGCTTGAAGCGCGGCGCCAGTC
The DNA here is from genome assembly GCA_031379565.1 of Alphaproteobacteria bacterium. Taxonomy (GTDB): domain Bacteria; phylum Pseudomonadota; class Alphaproteobacteria; order Caulobacterales; family Aquidulcibacteraceae; genus Vitreimonas. Next base: position 848 of record JANNFH010000193.1, on the reverse strand, counting down.
CGCGCGCGCCATACCATGCCTCGACGCCATCAATGGCCGCGTCAATATCGCGCCCATGCCAAGCCAACGGCCAACACGCATTGACCCGCCCGGTGACACCGGCTGCGGCAAGATGAAACCAGCCGCCGCGTTCTTCCATCTCGCGCGCCGGCCACGCGCGCAGAGTGGCGTGCTCAATGTCGAGCGGGGTCAAGCTCATGCGCGATCGGCCACCAACTTCACCACATCGGCCATGATGCCGGTGATCTTGAAATCCTTTGGCGTGTAAACGCCGGCGACGCCCATTTGCTTGAGCGCCAGCGCATCGGCTGGCGGAATAATGCCGCCGACCACTAGGGGCACGTTGCCCAGCCCCTCCGCGCGCATCAACTGCGCCACTTCGCGCACCAGGTCCAAATGCGATCCCGACAAGATCGACAAACCTACCGCGTGCGCGCGCTTTGCTTTCGCCGCGGCGACAATTTCCGTCGGCGTCAGGCGAATGCCCTCGTAGACAACGTCCATCCCAACGGCACGTCCGCGCGCGGCGATTTGTTCGGCCCCATTGGAATGGCCGTCGAGCCCCGGCTTGCCGACCAGAAACGTCAGCTGCCGCCCGAGCTTCTCCGACAGCGCCGCCACGTCGCGTTTCACCGCTTCGACATCTTCGCCGCCGCTCTCGATCACCAGCGCCACGCCGGTCGGCGCCCGGTATTCGCCAAAGACGCTTCGTAGGCGTTCTGCCCATTCGCCCGTTGTCACGCCTGCCTTCGCGCAAAGCAGCGACGCCGGCATGATGTTTTTGGATTCCTGCGCTGCCGCCTGCAACGCCGCTAGCGCGGCTTCGACGGCTGCGCCGTCGCGGTTGC
>JANNFH010000188.1:0-3033 GCA_031379565.1 Alphaproteobacteria bacterium | reverse complement strand
GTTTCGAAGCCCGCGCGCAAAGACGCCGCTTCCTCCGGCGCGCCGGCGACGGCCGGACGCTCCGCCCCATCGGCCACGATCGCCACGAGTGTGTCGTTGACTCTCCACCCGCCTTTTGTGAGCGTTGCTACTCGCTTGTCGCCCCCGAACGGACCATTGAAGACGAGTAGGATAGCGGGACCACCGCGTTCGTCTTTGAGCCCGACGCGAACTGTTTGTTCCAACAGAATCGCAAAATCTTGCTGCCCGTCGATATTGAAGTCGCCTGTGGCGACATAGGGCGTCATGCCTGGAAGGTAGTCGCCACTGCAATCGCAATAGTCGCGGTGAATGACTCCAAACTGCTGATGCGTCGCGAGCCAATCTTTGAGAACGCGCCGCTGTTCAGCCGCGAGCACTTCGAGAGGATTCCATTGCAGTGGCGGATAGCGCTTCGTTTGATCTGAAGGCGGCACACTGCTCTGAGTCGCCGGTTCGTGCGCGCCAAAAAAGTCGATAATGCTCGGAAGCGCGAATGCGGCGTACGCGAAGGAAGCCACGATGCCAGCAATCAGGAAATTACGCCTCATGTTTCACTCCAGGGGTGCAGTCCTGCACTGTCACCGTAATTACCGATTGACCCTTGGCCAAGAAAGAATTCGTCGCCAGAATGCCCAATCCCATGCGCCAGCAACCTGAACCTCACGCCGCATCTCAAGCCGCCTCGTCGTCCTCAACTGCCGCCAGTCGCAGCCCGAAGACGCGCAGCACTTTGAGCACCGTCGCGAACTCCGGATTGCCGTCTTCGCTGAGCGCGCGATAGAGCGCCTCGCGGGCGAGGCCCGTGTCCTTGGCAAGGCGCGTCATGCCGTAGGCGCGCGCCGCATCGCCGATCGCGGCGGCGATGAGGGCGGGATCGCCGTCTTCGAACGCCGCTTCCAAATAGAGCGCGATGCGTTCGGGCGTGTCCAACTGCGAGGCCGCATCCCAAGGCTTCGTTTTAAGCGCCATCGTTATCGTCCTTCAATGTCTTCGCCATGGTCTTTGCCAATTCGATATCGCGAACCTGGGTGCGCTTGTCTCCGCCGCATATCAGGATGATCAGGCGCGCTCCCTGTCGCATGAAATACACGCGATAGCCTGGACCGTGATCGATGCGAAGCTCACTGACACCTTCGCCGACTGGTTTCACGTCGCCGGGATTGCCGAGAGACAAGCGTCTGATACGGACATTGACCTTTGCTCGGGCACGCTCGTCTCTCAAAGACATCAGCCAAACGGCGAACGTTTCGGTCTGGCGTACCTCGATCATCTGTATACACCTTAATTGTAACTTATAAATTACGTATGTCAACGCCCTTTCTCCTGAGTCAGGCTTCGAGGCGGATTGAGCCGGACGATCGGAAACCCCGATTTTCCTTGACAAGTTCACTGTTTGTTCCTATATTCCCTCGCGCCAAATCTCAAGGGGTCTCGCGCCATTCCCACCACCCTCGACACCGCTGAAATCCTTGGTCTCGACGACCATCCCGGACGTCCCCTTCACCCCGGCAGCACGCGCGCCGGCGCGTCCATTCGCACCCTCCAGACCCCAGCCGCCCCATCCTCCACCGAACCCTGGCCGCTCATCGAACAGGCCCGCGCCTTCATCGCCCACTACCTCGCCGAGCCTCCCGCCGCCGTCGACACGCTCGTCTTCTGGTGCCTGCACGCCTGGGCGCATGAGCGCGCCACCGTGTCCCCGCGTCTCATTCTGCACGGGCGCGATCCGCGCGCCGATCACGCCCGCGCGCTGCGCGTGCTGGGCTGGCTCGCGCCGAACCCGCGCCTCATTTCGCGCGCGACGTCGTACGGCGTGCTCGATCTGCTGGCGCGCGAACGGCCGACGCTGCTCTTCGACGACCAGGCGAACGCCATCCTCGGCCGGCGCGATCTGCGCGCGCTTGTTGCCGCCGGCGCGCGGCGCGACGCCATGTTCCTGGGCCGCCGCGCGCCGGGCGGCAAGGCGCCGCTTCGCAGTTGCGCGGCACCGCTGGCGCTCGCCACCTGCCTCACGCCGCCGGCCGACGTGCTCGCCCATGCGATTGTCCTGCCGATGACGCCGGTGCTGATTGCCGACGGGGCGGAGCGTCCGGCCATCGGCCCCCCGCCGGAGGGAGTGGCGCCCCTGCGCGCGGGCTTCGAAACCCTCGCCGGGCGCTTTTCCAACCGTCCGCTCGCCCCCGGTGCACCGCTGCCCACGTTTCTTTCGGCCGCCGCGAGCGAAACCTGGGCGCCGCTCTTCGCCTTCGCGCAGATGATCGGGGGCGAGGCCGAAGCCGCCATGCGCGCCGCCGCCAGCCAATTCTCAGCCCCCGAACATTTGGAGCAGCCCACCTCGCCGCTCGCACTGCTGCGCGACATCCGCGCCCTCGTCGGCATCGACGATCAGCCGGTGCCGAGCAAGTTCCTGGTCGAGCAGTTGACGCACGAACCCGACAGTCCCTGGGTCGCCTGCGACTGGGGCGCGCCGCTAACGCCCCGCGGTCTGGCGCAGCGCCTCGCGCGCTTCGATCTCAAGCCGCGAGTCATACACCCGTTCAACGCGCCCTCGTTCCGCGGCTATAGGGCCGATGCCTTGCTCTCGGCCTTCGCCCGCTATCTCGACGACCCCGTCGCCATCGCCCTGCTGCGCCAGAACGGGCGGGAGGGATAACGCATGGCGAACGCATTCCTAACGCATTCCGAACGGCAAGAACCGCGGAAATCCGCGCCGCGAACGGATATAACAGAGTTTCGCAACTCACTTACCCGCGGCATCCCCCGGGCGCCCGCCGGAAAGGATGAGAGAGATCACGGTTTCAAGCCCTTGCAGGCGCCAAACTTCATCCCAGATGAGTGTGGAACCGCATCAAATATCGTCATGGCCGGGCTTTTCTTGCCTGGGAGCGGGGGGGGGGGGGGCGCGGGGGGGACAACAAAGGGGGGTGCGGAGGATGGTGAAAAAAAAAGGGGGGGAGAGAGCGCGGGGCCCCCGCGCGAAAAACCGCCCCAGAACGAAGATTTTTAGGGTGA
>JANNFH010000159.1:0-10123 GCA_031379565.1 Alphaproteobacteria bacterium | reverse complement strand
TGGTTCTGGCCAAGGGATCGTATTTCAGCTGCGCCGGCGCGCCCGCGTTTACGCGCTTGATCTATCCCGCGCCCGTTGACGGCGGGCTTGGCGTGCACCTGACGCTCGATTTGGCCGGGCGGATGCGATTTGGGCCGGATGTCGAATGGCTGGAGGGGGAGGATGTCTCGCGCGTCGATTATGCGGTCGATATTGCCCGCGCTGCATCCTTCTATGCCGCGATCCGGCGCTATTGGCCGGCGCTGCCCGACGGCGCGCTGCGTGCGGATTATTCAGGTTGCCGGCCGAAATTGTCGGGGCGCGGGCAAGCGGCCGCGGATTTCCGCATCGACGGCGCCGAGGTGCATGGGCTTGATGGCTTGGTGAATTTGTTCGGCATTGAATCGCCGGGGCTGACTGCATCGCTCGCGATCGCCGAAGAAGTCGCGGCTCGGCTGGACGGCTATGCACCGCACGCCGCCTCGGCGCTGAAGCCGGTGGTGTTCTTCGATCGCGACGGAACCTTGAACCAGGATGGCGGCTATACTCACCGGCCCGAGGATCTGCGTTGGCTGGCCGGCGCCGTCGAGGCCATCCAATACGTGAAGGCGCGGGGCTGGCTGGCGGTGGTGGTGACCAACCAGGCCGGGATCGCGCGCGGCCATTACGACGAAGCGGCGATGGCGCGCTTTCACCGGCGCATGCAAGAAGATTTGGCGCGCGAGGGCGCGGCGATCGACGCGTTCTATCACGCGCCGTATCATGCCGAAGCCGTGGTTGCGCGCTATCGCCACCCCAATCATCCCGACCGCAAACCCAATCCCGGCATGATCCTGCGCGCTTTCGCCGAACTGCAAGCCGACCCGCTGCGCGCGCTGCTGATCGGTGATCAGCCTCAGGACCTGGAGGCGGGCCGTCGCGCGGGGATCAGCGCGGCGCTCTTCACCGGCGTAAACCTGCTGGCGGACCTCAAGCTCGCGCTCGCAGCGACGGCCTGGGGCCGCTGAGGGCCGCTGCAATTGGCGGCGAGACTGATATAGCTCCCCTTCACATGCGGAGCGGCGTCGATGCGGACTGTGCTTGGGATAATCGGCGGCAGCGGTGTCGGCACGATTGGCGCGCTTGAGCGCGTTCGCGAACAAGAGATCTCCACGCCTTGGGGCGCGCCGTCGGGGCCTTTGAGGCTTGGCGTGCTGGGAGGGGTGGAGTGCGTGTTCCTGCCGCGGCACGGGCCGGGACACCGCTTGTCGCCGAGCCAAATCAATTATCGCGCCAATATCGACGCGCTGAAGCGGGTTGGCGTCACCGATGTGATTTCGGTATCGGCGTGCGGGTCGCTGCAAGAGCATCTGGCGCCCGGGACGTTTGTGCTGGTCGATCAATTCATCGATCGCACCGTCGCGCGCGCGAACAGCTTTTTTGGCGAAGGCATCGTCGCGCATGTTTCCATTGCCCAGCCCGTGTGCCCAAAATTGCTGGACGCGTTGGAGCAGGCCGCGCGCGAGGAAGCCATTCCGCACCAGCGCGGCGGGACCTATCTGGCGATGGAGGGACCGCAATTTTCCTCGCTGGCGGAATCGCGGCTCTACCGCTCCTGGGGCTGCGACGTGATCGGCATGACCAACATGCCTGAAGCCAAGCTCGCGCGTGAAGCGGAATTGCCTTACGCCAGCGTGGCGATGGTGACCGATTACGATTGTTGGCGCGCGAACGAAACGCCGGTCGAAGTGGCGCAGGTCATCCAGGTTTTGCAGGCGAACGCCGCCAAGGCCGCCGATTTGCTCAAGCGCGCGGCGCCGCTGCTGGGACCCGAGCGCGCGCCCTCACCTCTCGGCATTGAGCGCGTGTTGGACAGCGCTATCATCACCGCGCCGGAGGCCTGGGACCCCGCGCTAGCTGCCAAGCTCGACGCCATCGCTGGGCGCATATTGAAGAGGCGGGCATGACGTCTGACTGCGCGTTCGCGCTCCTTGCCCTCCCCTGCAGGGGAGGGAACGGGCACGCCAATTCCTACGGAGCGCCCTACCCGACGGCGGATTCGACGCGGCCGAGGCGGGTGTCGAGGAAATTGAACACGCGCTGGCGCACCACCGCGTTCTCCATCGAACGCGACATCTTTTCCAGATAGTCGACGTCGGCAGCGGTGACGTACGCATCCGCCTCCAACGGCGCCACACGGAACACGCCGGAAAGGCCGCATTCAGAGACGGTCTCGTATTGGTCGAACAGCTCTTCCTTGATCTTCTCACCTGGGCGCAGGCCGGTGAATTCGATATCGATCTTGCGCCCGGAGCGCTCGATCATATCGCGGCCCAGCTCAAGGATCGAAACCGGTTCGCCCATTTCCATGAAATAGGCGCCGGTGTGCTCAGCTTCACGATCTTCGAGCGCGGTGACGCTCAAGATCAGGCCAACCGCCTCCTGCGACGACATGAAGAAGCGCTGCATTTCCGGGTGGGTAACTTCGAGCGGTCCGCCCGCTGCGATCTGCGCGGTGAAACGCGGCGCGACCGAGCCCTGCGAGCCCATGACATTGCCGAAGCGCACCGAACGCAGACGGATCGGCGCGCGGGTCTCCATCTGGAAACCAATCAAATGCATTTCAGCCAAGCGCTTGGTGGCGCCCATGACGCACACCGGCGAAGCCGCTTTATCCGATGAGACGAGCATGAAATCGCTTGCGCCCGCTGCCGCAGCGGCGGCCAGCGTGTTGCGCACGCCGACCAAATTGGTGAGCACGCACTCGACGGGATGACGCTCACCCAAATGCACGTGCTTTAAGGCGGCAGCGTGAATGACAACATCGGGCTCAAGCCGATTCATCCAGTGTTGGAGCCGATCACGGTCACGGATGTCGCAAAGCGCATCCACCGCATCGAGCCGCGGATTGACGCGGTTCACGTGCTCCAGAATCTCAAGCAAACCATGATCAAGGTGATCGAGCATGGCCAAACGCGCGCAGCCAAGCTCAGCCAATTGCAGACACAGCGCCGATCCGACGCTACCAGCGGCGCCAGTGACCAGGACCCGTTTGCCTTGGTAGAAGCCCTTGAGACGATCGGTGTCGAACCGTGTCTCCTGTCGCTTCAAAGCGCGCATCCCCGCCCCCTATTATCTGCGTCACCCAATCCGCAGAACCGCTTGTTTAGGATGAATAGCAAGCTCACCCCACGGGCGCTACCCGGCGGATTCAATTTCATCAAAAAGATGGCCGAAGCGCCACATTATTTAGCTGCCGCAACGCAAAACTTGCTTGTAGCCTGTCCGCTTATAATATTGTTTTTGTAGAGAATATTTGGATGGACCTGGCCACCGACCGCGCCTGTTCGGCGACCGAAAATTACTCTTTGCATGTGTCTCAAACACGCCACACTTCGCCTGGGGCGGGCTGTTGGATCGTGACCGAGCGGCAGTACAAAACCCCGTGTCGCGATCCATCTTGAATTGGATTGAAGTATTAACACCCGCAATCTTACGACCCGTTGCTTGTCCCGAACGAGCCGTATTCCGAGATAACTTTTTCGTTTATTTTACTAGACTTTTGTTAATGTTTATTATTTGACGTTGCTTCGCAGGGCCGACGCCAATGCACCCAAACGCGGCGGAGGATGCAGCGCCATCGCTGGGCTCGGCTGACCCCGGCGCGATCAGATCACGACGAAATCACCGTGAATTAGCGCCAGGCCGGCGGAGAGGATGGCGAATTGGATTTGAGCCGCCCCGCCGGCGCCGTCTGCATCGAAATAGAGCGCGCCGGTGCTCGAATTGTAGATGATGCGATCGCTGGCGTCGGCGGCGCCGGGGCCGGCGCGAAACGCGGCGGCTGTCAGCACGCCGTTGACCAGGCCTGTGAAAACACCGTTGTCCAGCCGGATGCGATCGTCGGTGAGCGAATAATCCGTGATGGTGTCGATGTTCGAGCCGCCGAGCGCGGAGTTGAACACGAACTTGTCAATGCCTGCACCACCACTCAGCGTGTCATTGCCGAGCCGACCTTCAAGCATGTCGTTGCCGGCGCCGGCGCTGATTGTATTGGCGCCATTCGACCCGGTAAGGGCGTCGTTGAAGGCAGAGCCGACGAGCTTTTCAATGCTGACGAGGAAATCGCCTTGCGCATCGCCGCCGGCGCCGGCGCCGGTGCTGAGATCGACATCGACAGCGGCGCTTGAGCCTGCGTAGCTCGCGCCATCCTTGCCGCCGCCGCCATTGAGCGCGTCGGCGCCAGCGCCGCCGTTCAACGTGTCGCCGCCGGTTCCGCCGCTGAGCGTGTCGTTGCCGGCATTGCCGGTCAGGCGATTTCTAGCGCTGTTGCCGATGATCTGATCGCCGCCGTCTCCCCCGCTAGCGTTTTCGATGATAACGCCAGCGGCGATGGTGAAACCACCGGAGGCGTTTGCGCCGCGTGACAAAAAGCCGCCGCCACCGATTTCGTTCAGAAGTGACGCCGGGCGCAGATCAATGAGTGCAGCGCCGAAACCGGTCGCGCGGATCGTGTCTGTGCCGCTGACGTCCCAGATGCAGGCAAAGAGCCCGGCGCTTCCGGTCGGCAGCGTGTAAGTCGTGGCGCCGGCGTTGGTGGCGGCGTTCACACCGTATTTGCCTTGTAGAACCGCAATATCGAGCGCCATCGGCGTTGCTTGAAAGCCCGCCGCCGAACCTGGCGCGCCGTCATTGTAGCTCATGGTCGTGTACACGCCGTAATTGAGTTCGTAGGGCCCGTGTGAATCGAACTCACTCAGCACGCCCTGCATGATTTCGCTATCGCCGCCATTGTCGTGGGGGTGGGCCAAGCCAAGGCCGTGGCCGAATTCATGGATTAGGGTGACAAAGCCAAGCCCGCCGGCTTGTAGGCCACTGGTTGACCAGCCGTCGCCGGCTGGATCGAACGCGCCAAAGCCGACGCCCGGCGGCGTCTGCATTTGACCCAGAATGCCTGGCCCGAGGTTGGCGAGCGTCAACACAAAATCCGCACCAACAGACGTACCCACTTGGGTGAAAGTCAGCGGTGTCACCGCTGAAAACGTGGCAAGCGCTGACATCGCCGCGGACCGTTCCGATGCGGTCCAGCTGCGCAGCGCGGTTTCGCCGTCGAAAATTTGGCCAGTGGTGGCAAAATACACCGTGACCGCAGTGTCTGAAACGCTTGTGCCCCAGTCGATGGTGTCGAGCGGGCTTTGCGGCGGGCCCAAATTGGCGGTGATGCGATAGCCGCCTGTATTGGCGACGTCGCTATCTTCATAGGCTCGGGCGTTAAGGTAGAACGTGCCGCTGCTGGTCGCCGTGAAACGTAGGCGTGAATCGGTGTCGGCGGTAATCCCGGGGCCGGCGTCGTCGTCTATCGCGAGCAGCACGCCGGAGGCGCTGTATAATTCGAGATAAGTGTCCTCAACCGGGCTCGCGCCATTGCCGGTCGCGGTGAACACATAGGACTGGCCCGCGACCAGCGTGATACAATACCAATCGTCATCGCCGACGGTGTTGACGATCCCGGTTCGCGCGCCGCCAATGGCCAAAGTTGCGGTCGTATTGCTGTTGCCAGCGATGGAATCCGTGGCGCCCTCGGCGCTGATCGAACCGCCTTCGCCAAGGCGCGCATCGAGCGCCCCGCCCCATTGTTGGTCCGGCAGTGCGGCGAGGCGCCGGGGCGCATCGGCTTCGAATTGAACCCGCATGGCTGCTCCCTATGCGGCCCTATTTGCGACCGCCAGGCGATCACCGGATCGGGCGCTCGTTCAGCTTAATCGGAGGACCGGTACACCAGCGCCTGCGTATGGCCCTCTGGCGTGCAGGGCGCCAAACCTGGCAATGCCGCGTTATACATGGCCTCGGTGCGAAACCGCACGTGCTCTGCCGGCCGCGACGGCTCCTCTTTGACGTGGTCGATGAGCACAAGTAGGCCACCAGGGGCCAAGTGCTTCTTGAAATTGTTTAGCACGGCCTGCCAATTCTCATCATCAAGCACGTGATAGAGCACGTCGAGACAGAAAATGGCGTCGAACTTTCGTCCAAAGCTGAAATCCACCAGCGAGCTAGCGACAAACTGGCCGCCCCCCGGACAGCGATTGGCCGCTTCCTCAATCGCGGCTGTTGACGCGTCCACGCCGCTGACGTTGGCGCCGAGCGCATACAGAATTTCCGATATCATGCCGATGCCGCAGCCGGCGTCCAGCACATGCGCGCCTTCGAGGTTTTCGCGCCCTAACGCCCGCAGCAGCGAAACGACGCGGCGCTTTTTCCGCGCGTAGCGCTGCATGTTGTCGGCCTGGGTCGAGCCGATATTGCCCACGGATGCGAGTTGGCCCTGAAGGCTTTTGTGCCGCTCGATCCAATAGCCCTCATTGTCGGGGTGCACCGTGCTCATGCACATAGTTTAGGAGCCTAGCCGCATTTGCCGCAACCCCTCTTCAGGCGCCCTAGACGCTCCACTTCCAGCCGCTGCGCTTCCGCAGGGTCAAACTCCACTTCCTGACCGCACACGAGCCGTTGCGTCGAAATCAGCCGGGCAGTAGGAGATGCCCCTGCCGACGCGACAACGCCGGACGACCTCGGGCGCTTACGCGCTCCCAGGAGGGTACTCACGGCAGCGGGGCGTCTCGAGACTGCAAGGGCCAAGCCTTATTCGCCCAGGCGAGAACGCGGCGAGGCGTATCGGATTTTCCGAACTTATTGGGAGTGCCGTTTGGAGATCCTCGGGGACTTTTGGGGTATAATCGCGCGGTGGCGTTGTTGGTATCTGATGTCTTGGCAGGACATCGTCTTGCGCTACCGCCGCTCAGCGATCGGGCCGTTTTGGATCAGCCTCAGCATCGGCATATTCGTTATCGGCGTTTCGTACGTCTACGCTGAATTGTTCGGCGATCCGTTTCAGCAACACCTGAACCGCGTCGCCACCGGCTATTTGTTGTGGTATTATCTTTCGCTGACGGTCGTTGAGGGCTCGCACGGGGTAACTGAAGCGGCAGGGACTCTGAAGAGCGTCTACCTGCCTATCTCGGTTTTGGCCGCGCGCGTGGTGGCGCGCAACATCATTATCCTGCTGCACAATTTCGCGGCCATCATTCCGATCATGATCATTTTCGGCGGCCACCACTTCACCTGGACGATGCTGTGGCTCGTTCCCGGCTTGGCGCTCTATGTCGTGCTTGGCGTTCTCGTCGGCATTGCGCTTGGCCCGCTGGGCGCGCGTTATCGCGACATAACGGAAATTCTGCGCGTGACGATGCAATTGCTTTTTTTCCTAACGCCGGTGATTTGGCCCGCCGACAAGATCAGCGCCAATTCGGCGATCGTTGCATTCAATCCATTCTACCACTTGATCGAGCTCGGGCGCGCGCCGATGCTGGGCTCGGCCCCCACAAGTGAGAATTGGATGGTGGCGCTTGCCTGCACTGCTTTGTTCCTCGCCGCCGCGTTGATTTCCATCAGCAACGCGCGCCAGCGCCTGCCGCTTTGGGTCTAGCCATGCCATCAATCAGGCTCAAAGGTGTCGATTTCAGCTATCCGGTTCAGCAACTCGCCGATCAATCCATCAAAATGGCGTTGTTGCAGAACTTTGTTGGCAGCCGGTTGGCCGCGCGGGGGAGCGGGGTCGAAGTGAATGCGCTCGTGGGCGTCGACTTGGAGGTCAATAAGGGCGAGCGGCTCGGCATTATCGGTCGCAATGGTTCGGGAAAATCGACGTTGCTGCTTCTGCTTGCCGGGCTCCTCCGGCCGAACGCTGGCGAAATTGACGTCAAAGGGAGGATTGTCTCCGCGATCACGCCTGGCCTGGGCGTATCTCCCGAACGCACTGGCCGGCAGAATATCGAACTCCCTTTGCGGTTGCTTGGCGCGACCGACGAAGAGGTGCGCCGCGCCCAGGAGACGGTCCCGGCATGGACGGGCCTTGGATCCTTCATCGATCTCCCGGTGCGAACTTATTCCGACGGCATGCGGGCGCGGCTAACGTTTGCGCTCAGCACCGCCGTGAGAGGCGACATCTTTATCCTCGATGAGTGGTTGAACGCGGGAGACGCCGATTTCGTGAACAAGGCGCGCCGGCGTATGCGGCGTACGTTGTCTGACGCGGGTATTGTTGTGGTTTGCAGTCATTCGATGTCGATAATCGAAACGATGTGCTCGAAAGTGGTCTGGCTTGACCAGGGGCGTGTCGTGATGACTGGCCGACCGCGCCCCGTGATCTATGCCTACAAAAAATCGATCGTCTACTCGCGGGCGGCGTCGAAAAAGTTGAAGGAAAACCGGGAAAAAATGAGGGTTCCGTCGGATGTTGTGCCCTCTGATGTTCCGTCATCGAGCTTCACGCCATCGAACATTCCGTCAACGAGCGTTCCATGAACACGGGTTCCGTCATTGGACCTCGGTCAGATCGACCCGCCCAGCGTTTGAGACGACAAAAAGGCGAGGGGAAATAAGGGACGCGCCCCTTCAGCCGAAGCGTACCAAAATCGCGTTGTCGGGTTGAGCGACGGCGGTCGGTTGGCGCCGAACGTTATTGCTGCGAGCCAGCAGGCGGCGGCGGTGGCGGGACCTGCATCGGCGCGCACGCGCCTGCCGGGGCCGATTGACAATCGGTCACGCTCGAAATTCTGACCGTCAACTGCCCATCCTCCCGCCTGGTGAAGACGACAGCAGAAGCGGCCCCGCCCGTGCCGAGCATGATCGCGTTGCCCTCGTCGGCGAGCGGCGCGTTGAAGGTTTGCCCCCCCTGGCGCACGCGAAGCCTGGTCTGACGGCCCTTGACGTTGAACCGCACCAAAACCGGCGCCCCCTCGCGCGCGATCGCGATGCCCCGCAGGCCTTCGTTCGCACCACGCGCGGAAATCTTGTTTCCCTCGATGGCAATGTCGGTGCCGCGAAAACCTCTGATGGCGAGGTCTGAAATCGACATTCCGCCGGCGCTATCCGCGCCTCCGTTGGGCTGACCGCAAGCGGTCAAAACCAATGACAAAAAAAGCATGGCGCCAAGAAGCGATACCGATTTTTTCATGGACTGGATTCCCGCCTGGTTCCCTACGAATAGAGGGAGACCCTAGCAGCAAGGTCGTGGCCTTTCAATTGTTGCGGCGCCTCAACCGGGGCGTTACAAGACGCCCCGCCTCGGCCAGGAGGCCATTGAATGTAATGCGGAGGATGCCGGCAATGGCGCTCACGGAGCAACGCGATCTGTCCGCCGCGCTGACGGAGCTTTTGTTGCAGGTCGATCCCGGCGCTCAGCAGTTCACGAAGCCCCCCATTGCGCTGGTGGGCGCTGGCGACGGAATGCACGACGGTAGGGACGGGCATTATTTGCAGGTCGGCCATTCGGCGATCCAAATGATCATGCAATCGCTCGCATCCGCCGAGGTGGCGCCGGACGAGGTCCATGCGGTTCTCGACTATGCCTGCGGCTTCGGCCGCGTCTCACGCTGGCTGCGGGCGGCGTTTCCCAACGCCACACTGCTGGCCGCCGATCTTGATCCCAAGGCGATTAAGATTGTGTCCGAGCTGCTGATGACGCAGACGATTCAGTTGACGAAGGACCTCTCGGTTCAACTGCCCGGCGCGTTCGATTTGATTTGGGTGGGCTCCCTGTTCACCCACGTCGATGAAGATTACACGGTGCGGTTACTGAGCTTTCTGATGCACCATTTGACCGCGCGCGGCGTCATCGTCGCCACCACACACGGTTCGCTTGTGGCCCATCGCATTGCGACGCGGGAAAGGCTCTACAATCTCACTGACGAGGCCGCAGCGGCCGTCACCCAAGACTATGAGACCGCCGGCTTTGCCTTCGCCCCTTATAGAGCTGGGACTGACTACGGAATTTCGGTGGCGCGGCCGGACAAGATGGCGCAACTGGCGCACAGCGTCGGATTTGAAATGACGTTCTTCAAGGCCAAGGGCTGGGCTCAGCACCAAGATTGCTTCTGCTTCCGCCGTATGGTTTTGATGTCATCACGAGCGTAACCGCGAATTCCTTTCGATCGCGGCGCACGCGAAAGGCGCCGAAGCCTCTAGGCTGGCGCTTTCATTACGCCTGAGTTAGAAAAATTCGACTTTTGATGAGGCAAGCGGCCACGGACATGCAGGGTGTGTTGAGGACGCTCACGCGGAAACGCAATCTGGAGGCCGCACGCAACAACCTAATGAATTGGGTCGATCG
>JANNFH010000154.1:0-5756 GCA_031379565.1 Alphaproteobacteria bacterium | reverse complement strand
GAGGCGCCCGCGTCCAGCGCGTTTTCCACCAATTCCTTCACCGCAGCCGCCGGGCGCTCAATCACCTCGCCCGCGGCGATGCGGTTCACGGCTTCGGGGGGTAAACGGCGGATCGGCATGAATTCAGCGAATCTCTAGCACGGGGGGGCCGAGGCATCGACCCCAGCTGCCATCTCTGCTAGGTTCGACGCGGCCTTGAGAAGGAGCGGCGCCATGGTCGATTGGTCCATCGAGGGACGTGAATTCACCAATTGCAATTGCGCCTATGGCTGTCCTTGCCAGTTCAACGCCTTGCCGACTCACGGCGATTGCCAGGCGGTGGTGGCGTTTGAAATTGAGCGCGGCCACCACGGCGACACGAAGCTAGACGGGCTTCGCGTCGCCGGCGTGTTCAAATGGCCCGGTCCGATCCATCTTGGTCACGGCGAGGCGCTCGCCATCATCGATGAACGCGCCAACGAGGCGCAGCGCGACGCTCTTCTGCGCATCTTGACCGGGCAAGACACTGAGCCGGGCGCGACCATCTTCCAGGTTTTCTCGACTACGTTCGACAAAATGCACGATCCGATTTTCGCACCGATCGAATTTGAAGCCGATGTGGATAAACGCGCCGCCAAGGTGCGCGTGGCCGGCGTGGTTGAGGCGCGCGGCGAGCCGATCCGTAATTCCGTGACCGGCGACGAGCATCGCGCCCGCATAAATCTCGACAAGGGCTTCGAATACGTCACCGCCGAAGTGGCGCGCGGCTGGTCGCAAACGACTGGGCCAATCGCCATCAAGTTCGACGATACCCACGCCCATTTCTGCAATCTGCGGCTCACTCAGAGCGGCATCCCGAACTAGGCGCATGGCTGAACCGCTGATCGAAAAAGCGTTGCGGCGCGATCGCTTGATCACCGCGCTGGCGGTCTTTGTCATCACCGCGCTAGCTTGGCTGTACATCATCCATCTCGCCCGCGACATGAGCGCGATGGCCGCCATGGCCGATATGCCTGGCATGAACATGGTCATGCCAGGCGTGGAAGCGTGGGACGGGGCCCGCTTGGCGCTCACCTTTGTCATGTGGTCGGTGATGATGCTGGCGATGATGCTGCCATCCGCGGCGCCCGTCATTCTGCTTTACGCGCGCGTGGCGCGGTCGGCGGCGGTGCAAGGGCGCGTCATTGCGTCTACGTTTTGGTTCGCCTTGGGCTACCTCTCGGCATGGGTCGGCTTCTCGCTGGCCGCCACTCTCACCCAATACGCTCTGACGCAAGCGGCGCTGATTACGCCCACAGCCGCGCTTGTTGCTCCATGGGCCGGCGCCGCGCTCTTGATCGCCGCTGGGATCTACCAATGGACCCCGCTCAAGGATTCGTGTCTCAGCAGGTGCCGCGCGCCGCTGGCGTTCGTGCAGGCGCATGGCGGATTTAAGCCGGGCGCCGCCGCCTCCGTGCGCCTTGGCCTGCTTCATGGGCTCTATTGCATCGGCTGTTGCTGGCTGTTGATGGCGTTGCTCTTCGTCGGGGGCGTCATGAATCTTCTCTGGATCGCAGCCCTCGCCGCGCTTGTGCTGGCCGAAAAGCTCTTGCCCGGCGGACGGTGGATCGCGCGCATCTCCGGTCTTGCCTTTTTCGCGGCCGCCGCGGCCTTGCTGCAATGAACTGGGTCCGCTTGACCGCGCCAACGGTCCCGCTCAAATCACGCTGATGACGAAACCACCGCCGCGCGCCAATTCCGCCCAGCTCGCATCCCCTTCCTACCGCATCGCCGCGCTTGATCACGATTTCCTGCTTGGCGAGGAGATGCGCGCCGTCCGCTTTCTGCTGGAATATTCCAAGGCCGATCTGGTGCTGAAGGCGCACCACATCCGCTCCACCATCGTCGTGTTCGGCAGCGCCCGCATTCGCGAGGACGGTCCAGATAAGCAGCCAAACTGGTACAACCAAGCGCGCGCATTCGGGCGCATCGCCTCGGAGCGGGGCGGCGCGCTCAATGATGACGGCGTGGCGCGGCGCAATGTGATTGCCACCGGCGGCGGGCCGGGCGCGATGGAAGCAGCCAATCGCGGCGCGATCGAAGCTGGCGCGCCCTCGATCGGCTTCAACATCGTGCTGCCGGAAGAGCAGGAACCGAACCCTTACACAACGCCCGAGCTTACCTTTCAATTTCACTATTTCGCAATGCGCAAGATGCATCTGGCCATGCGCGCCAACGCGCTGGTGGTGTTCCCGGGCGGCTTCGGCACGCTCGACGAATTGTTCGAAATCATCACGCTGCGGCAAACTCGCAAGGCGCCGCTGATCCCGGTGGTTTTGTTCGATGAGGCTTATTGGCGCGGCATCATAAATTTCGA
Organism: Alphaproteobacteria bacterium; assembly: GCA_031379565.1. Classification (GTDB taxonomy): domain Bacteria; phylum Pseudomonadota; class Alphaproteobacteria; order Caulobacterales; family Aquidulcibacteraceae; genus Vitreimonas. The sequence goes on along the minus strand of JANNFH010000154.1, from coordinate 3,421 downwards.
CGCGCTGGTGCGCCAAGGCATGATCGACGCCGCCGACCTCAACCTGTTCCGCTTCGCCGACAGCGCTGAAACCGTCTGGACTTCGCTGCTGGAACAAGGCCTGGGCGCGGCGCATCCAGACCCGGACGAAGAAGACATGGCGCGTGATATGTAGCGGTGTTCGACACCCGCGTCGCTTTTAACAAACCCTCCCGTCATCCCGGACACGCCAAGCGTGATCCGGGACCCAGGGGTCATGAGGCGGCGCATTTGCTCTGGGTTCCGGGTTCGCGCTTTGCGCGCCCCGGAATGACGGGCGTTTTATTCCACGCCCGCCAGCCCCTCCGGCTGGCCAACCACCACGAACGTAAACGCGTCTGGATTGAACAGCCGCCGGATCACGCGGTTCACGTCGGCCAATGTCACCGCACGGATGAGGTCGTTGCGGCGATTGATGTAGGCGATGTCGCGGCCGGCGGCCTGGTAACCGTGAACGACCGAAGCGATATTGATGTTGGAATCGAGATCGAGCGCGAAAGAGCCGGTGAGATAGGTGGTGGCGTCGTTCACCTCCGTTTGCGTCGCACCTTCGGCATAGAATTTTCCGATCTCGGCGCGGATGACCGCGATCGCTTCGGCCACATCGGCGTTTTCAGTCTGGGCCGAACCGCGGATCAGCGCGGAATGATCGCGCACCGAAGGACCGGTGCCCACGCCATAGACCAGCCCGCGCTGTTCGCGCACCTGATCCACCAGCCGCGAGGAAAAACCGCCGCCGCCCAGAATGTAATTTGCCACCGCCAGCGGTATCCAATCGGGGTCTTCGTCCTGAATGCCGGGCGCGGCGAACAGGATGAGGCTCTGCGGCTGCGGCAGCGTGCGCACGATTAGCGGCGTCGGTTGGCGCAGGTCGACGTCGGCGGGTTCGGGCAGCGCGGCGCCCGCCGGCAAGGCGCCAAACGTGGAATCGAGCAACCGGCCTGCGTTTGTTGCATCGATATCGCCAACGAGGGTGACCATCAGCCCGGTCCGCGTCAGCAGCGCGGCGCGGCGTTCGGCCAGTGCAGCGCGGCTCATCGAATTGGTGGTCTCCAAGCTCGAGCGGCGCGCGTAAGGGTGATCGGGATAGAGCGCTTGATCCAAGGCCAGATTGGCGATGTAGCCCGGATTGGTTTCACGCGTGCGCAAGCCGACAATCATCTGCCGCTTGATCCGCTCCAGCGGGCCCGCATCGAAACGCGGCTCGATCAAAGCCAGCCGCGCCATTTCGAACGCCGCGTCGCGGTTTTCGCTGAGCGTGGTCAAACTCATGGCCACGCCGTCCCAGCCCGAGCCAAAGCTGAGCCCCATATTCAAATCTTGCAACCGTTCCTTGTAGGCGTTGGACTCGAAACTCCCGGCGCCCTCGGTCAGCATGTCCGCCATGACGCCGGTGGCGCCAATTTGGCTCTCCGGCTCAATCGCCGCCCCGCCGCGCCAATAAGCGCGCAGCACGATAATCGGCACGGTGGAATCGGAAACCAGCCAGGCTTCGATCCCGCCAGGCGATATCACGCGCTGCACCGGCACGCCGCGCTGGGCCTGCACTTGGGCGGGTTGTGCGAACGCGGGCGATAAGAGCGGCGCAAACAGCGCAAACAACGCGAGCAGTGCAGCGCTCAAAGTTGGAGCGCAACGCAAGGGCCTCCCCGCCCCTAGAGGGGGCGGGGTAAGGGGTGGGGTGAGGGGCGCTTCGACGTTGGATGCTTTCGCGTGTGCGCGCTTGCTTGGGGCGTAGCGCCCTAGGCCCTCACCCCCACCCCGCCCTCCCCCCTCCAGGGGGAGGGTGGCGCGATGCTGGAGACGTCGAGCGCGCATCACTCCGCTTCCTCCGGCAACAACCAGCCGGTGACCGAAGCGCCGATGTCGAGGGTTTGCCGCGCCATCGCCATCGCCTCCTCGCGCGTCACCGCTTCGATGGCGTCAGGCCACGTCACGATTTCATCGAGCGTTTGGCCCTCGGCCAGCGACGAGCCGTAAATGTTGGCGAGGCTTTCCTGGCTGTCGCGCGCATACACCGCCGCCGCCGAAAGTTGCGACTTCGATCGCGCCAGTTCAGCTTCGCTCGGCCCGTCACGCAAATATTGCGCAATCACCTCGTCGACCGCCGCCTCCAAATCTTCCAGCGACACCCCATCGGCAGGCGTTGCGTACACCGACACGCTGCCGCCGCCGCGCCCTGACGTGTTGGCCCCAGCGCCGGCGCCAACCGCGAGCCGGCGCTCTTCCACCAGCGCGCGATAAAGCCGGCTCGTCTCCGAGCCGCCGAGAATATCCATCGCCACGTCCAGCGCGTGCGCTTCGCGGCCTTCGCCATTCGTGTAGCTGATCGCCGGATAAAACCGCGACAACGAAGGCTGGCGCACCTTCTCGTCGCGGTGAGTCACCCGCATCGGCCCGGTCGGCGGCGGATCAACGGCCCACACCCGTTCCGGTAAATTCCGCGTCGGCTGCAAGCGCCCGAAAGTGCGCTCCGCCAAGGGCTGCAATTCCGTCGCGTCGATATCGCCGGCGACGACCAGGATGGCATTGTTGGGCGCGTACCAGATGCGGTAAAACTCGAGCGCCTGTTCACGGCTGAGCTGCTCGATCTCATGCAGCCAACCGATCACCGGCGTGCCGTAGGGATGATGCGGATAGAGCATTGCCCGCATCCGCTCGCCCAGCACCGCGCCTGGGTTATTGTCAACGCGCTGACGGCGTTCCTCGACGATCACATCGCGTTCCGAGGCGAAGGTCTCGTCCGAAAACCGCAAATTGCGCATACGGTCGGCTTCCATACCCATCACCATTTCAAGCCGGTCGCGGGCGATGCGTTCGTGATATTCGGTCCAGTCCCACGAAGTGGAGGCGTTATCGTCGCCGCCATTGCGGGCAATGGTGCGGGAGAATTCGCCCGGCGCGATCCGGCGCGTGCCCTTAAACATCAGATGTTCAAAAAAATGCGCCACGCCCGATTGCCCGCGCGGCTCGTCCGCCGCACCAACCCGGTACCAGACCATGTGGGTGACGACCGGCGCGCGCCTGTCGGTGATGACTACCACCTGCATGCCGTTGCGCAGCGTGAAAGTTTCCGGCCGCGGCAGCTCGCGCGCCAACACCGGAGCGACGTTTAGAACAAGCAAACAGAAAGTCGCGGCAGCCCAGGTTGCGGCGCGACTGCCGAATTGTGGAGTGGGCATCAAGTGCCGGGTAGTTTGAAGCCCCGGTCGCCGCGCTCGATGATGACTTCGCCGCCACCGGTGGCGCGGCGAATGGCTTCTTCCTCAGCCAGCCGGCGCGCCTCGTCCGTTGGCGGCGCATTCGCCAGCACCCGGTCGGCGAACGCTTCGTTACGATGCACGATGCCAGCGCCTTCGAAATCGACCTGATCGCGCGCGTTCGGATCGGCAGCTTCCGCGCC
>JANNFH010000138.1:0-1905 GCA_031379565.1 Alphaproteobacteria bacterium | reverse complement strand
AACGCCCGCCGCCGCAGCGGCAATCAGCGCGATAAGCCCGATCTGGTTCAATTTGGCAGCTCCGCGTTCGCCCGCAAGAGCCCTCCGCCGCACCGCGAAGTCAAATCAATGCCGCAATCAGGCCCGGTGCGCGGGCGCCGGCTCGCCCTGGGAGCATTTTCAGCGGCTTGTTCGTCGGGGCGGCGCGGTTTACATCCCGCGCCTAGCTTGTTCAGGAGAGCTGAAATGGCGCAATCTGGCGCGCACCAGGACAGTATGAATATCGCCGACCAGCGCGAGACCTTTTCCGGTTTCCTTACCGCCACGGTCTGGGTTTGCGCGCACATCGCGCAATACGTTGCTCTGTTCACCACGGCTTTCGCCATCGGCATGGGCTGGTGGGCCGGAATCGGTGTTTTCATCGCCATGGGCGTTGTCGCGGGATTGCTGTTTCGCATGGCCGGCGCCTGGTGGGCGGCGCAGATCGCGCAATGGGCGCTCTTGATCCTCGGCGGGCTGTTGGTTCCTGCGCTCGCCGGCATGATGGGCTAGCGCATTGCAACAAAAGTGGAGCCCGGTTTTGTGTTCGACAATGCGCTTATTCAATAATAAGGGCCGCCTTTTGCCGGAAAACCGCTGCACACTTTTCCGGAAAGCGGTCTAGCATGCGGATCGCTGTCCTCAAGGAGAGCGCTCCCGGTGAGACGCGCGTGGCGGCCACGCCCGATACGGTGAAGAAGATCGTCGCCGCCGGTCATCAAATCGTGATCGAGCAGGGGGCAGGTGTATCCGCCAGCACGCCGGACGCCCTCTATCTTGCAGCGGGCGCGGAAATCGCTGGCAGCGCCACCGCCATTAACGACGCCGACCTGGTGTTGAAAGTGCGCCCGCCCAGCGTCGCTGAAATTAGCGCGATGAAACCCGGCGCCGGTTTCGCTGCTCTGATGGATCCTTACGGCGACAAGAGCGTCATCAATGAGCTGGCCAAAGCCAAGATCGATGCGCTGGCGATGGAATTCATTCCCCGCATCTCGCGCGCTCAAGCGATGGATGCGCTGTCCAGCCAAGCCAATCTCGCCGGCTACCGCGCCGTGATCGAAGCAGCTGGGCTCTATGGCCGCGCTTTCCCGATGATGATGACCGCCGCCGGCACCATCGCCGCGGCGCGCGTATTCATCATGGGCGTAGGCGTCGCCGGCCTCCAGGCCATCGCCACCGCGCGCCGTTTGGGCGCCGTTGTCAGCGCCACCGATGTGCGCCCCGCCACCAAGGAACAAGTCGCCTCGCTGGGGGCCAAATTCGTCGCCGTTGAAGACGAAGAATTCAAGCAGGCCGAAACAACAGCTGGTTACGCCAAGCCGATGAGCGCTGAATATCAAGGCAAGCAAGCCGCGCTGATCGCCGAGCACATCGCCAAGCAAGATGTGGTCATCACCACCGCTTTGATCCCCGGGCGCGCCGCGCCGGTGCTGGTTACCGAAGCGATGGCGAAATCGATGCGGCCGGGATCGGTGATTGTCGACCTCGCCGTCGCACAAGGCGGCAATTGCCCATTGTCGAAGGCGGATCAGTTAAACGAGATCGGCGGCGTCAAGATAATGGGCTTTTCCAATTTGCCCGCGCGCTTGCCGGCGGATGCGTCGGCGCTCTACGCCAAAAATCTGCTCGCCCTGCTGCCGCTGCTCTCGGACAAGGATAGCAAAGCCTTCGCGCCGGCCTGGGACGATGAAATCATCAAGGGCGCGATGCTGACGCGCGGCGGGGCCATCGTGCATGCTTCGCTAGCGCCAGCGAGTGCGGCATGAGCGTTGCGCGCCGCTTCCTTTCCTCCCCCGCCTGCGGGGGAGGTGGCCCTCGCGAAGCGAGGAACGGAGGGGGGAAGCGCCGCCCCCTCAGTCACGCGCTTCGCGCGCGACAGCTCCCACC
>JANNFH010000112.1:0-3652 GCA_031379565.1 Alphaproteobacteria bacterium | reverse complement strand
GGGTTGAACATGATCCCGACCTCGACCGGCGCCGCGAAGGCGATTGGGCTTGTGATTCCCGATTTGAAGGGGAAACTCGATGGGATTTCAATCCGCGTGCCGACTCCCAACGTCTCGGTGGTGGATTTCAAGTTCGTGGCGAAGAGGGCGACCAGCAAGGACGAAATCAACGCCGCGATCAAAGCAGCGGCGGATGGCAGGCTGAGGGGCATCCTTGGCTACACCGATCACCCGAATGTTTCGACGGATTTCAACCACGACCCGCGCTCGTCGATCTTCCACAACGATCAGACCAAGGTGATGGAGGGCAAACTCTGCGGAATCCTGTCGTGGTACGATAATGAATGGGGCTTCTCGAACCGCATGGCCGATGCGGCGGTGGCGTTGGCGAAATTGATCTGATGCGCTCACCGCCGTCATTCCGGGGCGACCTTAGGTCGAACCCGGAACCCAGGGGCCAACGCCTTGCCGGTTGCTCTAGGTTCCGGGTTCGGCTTCGCCGCCCCGGAATGACGGAAGGCGCGTGAAGCTCCCCCATCTCGACGCGGCGGCGAAGGCGCAGCTTTGGGGGCTGCTGGTCAGCGCTTCGCTCTCGTTCCTGCTGCTTCGGCGCATGGAGCTGGGCATCCGCGAGTACGCCATCGGCGCGGGCCTGGTATGGGTGATTTGGGAGCTCGCCGCCGGCGGCAGGCTAGCGCGCACCAAACACGCCGTGGCGGCCGCGCTGATCAGCGGCTTGGCCATTCCGTGGGGCGGGTTCGCGTTGGCGTGGGCGCTGACGGCGCTGCGGCCTTAACCGCCTTCGTCATTCCGGGGCGACCGGAGGTCGAACCCGGAACCCAGGGGATCGTAGGCTGCGCGATGGCTCTGGGTTCCGGATCACGCTTCGCGTGTCCGGAATGACGGAGCGTGGTGTTCGTCGTGCGAGGTGTGAGCAGCGGCGCGGGTTCGATGATTGGCGCATGTTCCGCGCGTGCGCACGCGCTCCTACCCCCTCCACATTGCGTTAACCGAGCTGGGCTTTGCCGTTGGCGCGTTCGGCTGCGGCCTTTATGACGCGCCTGTGTGGTTCGCGGGGCTGGTTTCTTTCGCCATGCTCGCCTATTGGAGCTGGACCAGACGCGCCATTCTCAACCGGTTGCGCGGGGCGGCTTGGGCGCGCGGCATGGCCGGCGCGTTTGTCGTCCTCATCGCCATTCAGGCGGGCGCGTATTGGCTTGGCCTCGGGATCGGAGCAAGTATTTCATGACGAACACTTTCATTCACGAAGCCAGCGCCGGCGTGTTCGCGCGCATGCTGCAAAACTTGTCGGGCGTACTCGACAAAGCCGAAACGCACGCCAAGGCAAAGAAGTACGATTTCGACGTGCTGTTGAACGCGCGCCTGGCCCCCGACATGTTTTCACTGATCGGCCAGATTCAATTGGCAACGGCATTCGCGAAGAACACGATGTGCCGGCTCGCCGGCCAGGAGCCGCCGGATTTTCCCGACACCGACATCACCCTGGCGCAATTGCGCGCCCGCATCGCCCGCGCGCTCGACATCGTGCAATCAATCGACGCCAAGGCGCTCGAGGGTGCAGAGACGCGGCAAGTGACCTTCCGCACTGGGCCTGACACCAGCGCCACCGTGCCAGGCAAGGATTATCTGAACTATTTCGCCATGCCGAATTTCTATTTTCATATGACCATGGCCTACGCCATCCTCCGCCATAACGGCGTCGAACTCGGCAAACGCGATTACATGGCGAACAACGTGCAATGAACGCGTTTCGCCGGATTGAAGACGCGCCCAGCGGGGGCGTTGCGCTGGTGCGCGTCGATTTCAACGTGCCGATGGCGGAAGGGCGCGTTAGCGACGATACCCGCTTGCGTGCCGCGCTGGGGACCATCGAGGCGCTGCGGGCAAAAGGCGCCAAGGTCGCGTTGCTGACGCATTTCGACCGGCCCAAGGGCCAGCGCGTGCCAGAGATGTCGCTGCGGCCGGTGGTTGAGGCGCTCGCCGCCCTGCTCGGCGCGCCTGTGGCGTTCGCCGACGATTGCGTCGGCGAGGCGGCCAAAGTGGCGGTCGACGCGCTGCCGGCGGGCGGCGTTGTGCTGCTGGAAAACACCCGCTTCCACGCCGGCGAAGAGAGCAACGATCCCGCTTTGGCCAAGCAAATGGCGGCGCTCGGAACCATCTATGTCAATGACGCCTTCTCCGCCGCACACCGCGCGCATGCGTCCACGGAAGGGATCGCTCATCTCCTGCCCGCTTACGCCGGCAAGCAGATGGAGCGTGAGCTCGACCATCTCGAAGCAGCACTCGGCAATCCGAGACGCCCAGTGCTCGGCATTGTCGGCGGCGCGAAGGTATCGACCAAGCTCGATCTGTTGAAGAATTTGATCGCCAAGCTCGACAAGCTCGCCATTGGCGGGGGCATGGCGAACACATTCCTGTTCGCACAGGGTCACGAGATCGGCGCCTCACTGGCCGAACGCGACATGGCCGAGGCGGCGCGCGATATCATCGCTGCAGCCAAGGGCAAGTGCGAATTGCTGTTGCCCGTGGATGTCGTCGTGGCGAGAGAAGTGAAACCGCACGCGGAGGCGCGCATGTGCGCCCTTAACGCCGTCCACGCCGACGAGAAAATCCTCGACGCCGGCGAGAAAACCGTAAAGCGTCTCAACCAGGCGATGGAAAAATCCCATACTTTGATCTGGAACGGCCCGCTCGGCGTGTTCGAAGTACCGCCGTTCGACCAGGCCACTGTCATCGCCGCCCAGCACGCGGCCGAATTGGTGAGGGCCGGCAAGTTGGTCGCTGTGGCCGGCGGCGGCGATACGGTGGCGGCGCTCAACCATGCCGGCGTGGCGGACGCGATGACCTTCGTCTCCACCGCCGGGGGCGCCTTTTTGGAGTGGATGGAAGGAAAAACCCTTCCCGGCGTCGCCGCTCTTGGGCTTAGATAGAAGCAGCGAAAAATTGGGAAACGGACCATGGCGCGCATCACGCTTCGACAACTCCTAGACCATGCCGCCGGGCACAGCTACGGCCTGCCGGCGTTCAATATCAACAACATGGAGCAAGGGCTCGCCATCCTGGAGGCGGCGGACGAGCTTGATGCGCCGGTGATCATCCAGGCCAGCCGCGGCGCGCGCTCCTACGCCAACGACATCATGCTGAAGCACATGATCGACGCGCTGGCGGAAATGTATCCGCACATCCCGATCTGCATGCACCAGGATCATGGCAATTCGCCCGCCACCTGCGCCACCGCGATCCAGTACGGCTTCACCAGCGTGATGATGGACGGCTCGCTCACCGAGGATGGCAAGACGCCCGCCGATTACGATTATAATGTCGAAGTGACGCGCCGCGTCGTCGATTTAGCGCATTGGGTCGGCGCTTCGGTCGAGGGCGAGCTGGGCGTGCTGGGCTCGCTCGAAACCGGCATGGGCGAAAAGGAAGATGGCCACGGCGCGGAAGGCCAACTCGATCATTCACAACTCTTGACCGATCCAGATCAAGCCGTGGACTTCGTCTCGCGCACACAAGTAGACGCGCTGGCGATCGCCATGGGCACCAGCCACGGCGCATACAAATTCTCCCGCAAGCCGGACGGCGACGTTCTGGCGATGAACGTCATCGAAGAAATCCACCGCCGCCTGCC
>JANNFH010000003.1:0-2219 GCA_031379565.1 Alphaproteobacteria bacterium | reverse complement strand
AGCTGCCGGCCCTGGCGCGCGAGTTCAGCGCCGATCGCCTCGTGCACATCCGAGTCAACCCGCGCCAAATGCGCCTCGAAGAACCGATCCCTGTCGGCGGCCGCGCGGCCAGTCATTTCGGTCATGTACCTATCCGTCGCTAACGCTGAGCGAAGCATAGTTTGCGTCGCAACCCGAAGCAAAGTCGGCCCGGAGCGACCCTGACCAAGCGGAAGCCTGCCGACGTGTTAGACCAATTTCCCCGGGCGCTCATTTGCGCCGCCCTCGTGCTGCTCGAGCGCGCGTTGCAATTTGCGCAAGGCCAAGGCGCGCACATCCGCGAGCGCAGCGTTGGCGGGCGCCTGGATCACCACTTCGACGCCTGTCGGCGCATGCACGGCGGCGACACGCTGAGCATCACCTACTTTCGTGATTTCGAGGATGACGTCTGCCGGCGTCCCGCTCACGCGGCGCGACCTATCACGAGTTTCGCCCACACCGCGCCCAACGCATCGACCAGGGCGTCCATCAGCAGATCGTCATGGAACGGCGTCGGGGTCAGCCGCAGACGCTCCGTGCCACGCGGGACCGTAGGATAATTGATCGGCTGCACATAAATGCCGTGTTCGAACAGGAGGGCGTCCGTCAGCTGCTTGCAGAGCGCCGCATCGCCGACCAGCACGGGCACGATATGGGTGGTTGACGCCTCCATCACCGGCAATCCAGCGTCTTTGAGCATTTGCTTGAGCCGCGCCGCGCGTTCGGCGATGCGGTCGCGCATATGCGGGCAGGCCCGCACCAGCCGCACGCTCTCTAACGCCGCCGCGGCGATCGAGGGCGCCAGCGAGGTGGTGAAGATAAAGCCTGGCGCGGCCAGACGGATGGCGTCCATCGCCGCCGCGGGGCCGGTGACATAGCCGCCCATCGTGCCGAACGCCTTCGCCAGCGTGCCTTCGATGAAATCGACCCGGTGCATCACCCCGTCGCGCTCAGCGACGCCCCCGCCGGTAGCCCCATAGAGCCCAACGCCATGCACTTCATCGAGGTAGGTCATCGCGCCATAAGCTTCGGCGATATCGCACATGGCTTCGATCGGCGCGGTATCGCCGTCCATCGAATAGACGCTTTCGAACGCAATCAGCTTCGGCGCCTCGGCAGGGGCTTCGTTCAGCAGCGATTCCAGATGTTGCAGATCGTTGTGCCGGAAAATTCGCCTCTCGCACCTTGAGCGGCGAATGCCCTCGATCATCGAGGCGTGGTTTGAAGCGTCGGAGAAAATCCAGAGCTCGGGGAACAGCTTTGCCAGCGTCGACAAGGTCGCGTCGTTGGAAACATAGCCCGAGGTAAACAGCAGAGCCGCCTCCTTGGCGTGCAGCGAGGCCAGCTCGCGCTCGAGATCGACATGATAGGAGGTTGTGCCGGAAATATTGCGGGTGCCGCCCGCGCCCACGCCCACCGCATCGATGGCCGCGTGCGCCGCTTCGATGGCTTCCGGGCATTGGCCCTGGCCCAGATAATCGTTTGAGCACCACACGACGATGTCGCGATAGCCGCCCTCGGGGAGCCGCAAGCGCGCGTGCGGAAACCGGCCGCGCTGGCGCATAATGTCCGCGAACACGCGGTAACGCCCCTCGTCGCGGATCGCCTCGACGGCTTGCTCGAAAACCTGGCTGTCTTCTGTCCTCATCGCCTCGCCTTTGGCGCCGCGAGGGCGCCGCCGAATTCGCGTATGGTATAGGATGTTTCGGCCGAACAAAGTAACTGAGGCGCGAAGGCGCATGCGCTTGGCCCCTGCACCTGCGAACGGTTCGCATGAAGAGCACGCAAACTTATCCCGCCGCGCGCCCGCGCCGCTTGCGCCAATCCGATTGGGTGCGCCGCTTGGTGCGTGAGCATCGCCTTGGCGTCGATGATCTGATCTGGGCGATGGTGGTCCACGATAGCGAAGAGGCAGAATCGCCCATAGCCGCCATGCCGGGCGTGTCGCGGCTTTCGGTGCCCGCCGCCGGGCTCGCTGCCAAACGCGCTCAGGCGCTCGGCATTCCGGCGATTGCGATTTTCCCTCATATCGCCGCCGCCAAGAAAGATTCCAGCGGTCGCGAAGCGCTTAATCCTGACGGCCTGGTCTGCGCTGCGGTGCGCGCCATGAAGGACGCCGCCCCGGAGGTCGGCATCATGGTCGACGTGGCGCTCGATCCGTTCACCGATCATGGCCACGACGGCCTCCTGCGCGATGGGCG
>JANNFH010000464.1:0-1655 GCA_031379565.1 Alphaproteobacteria bacterium | reverse complement strand
GGTCGCGGGGCCGGCGGGTTTGCGGAAGGCCCGGCGGTCGCGCGGGCCGTCGCGCCGGTCGCCGCCCTCGCGGGGCGGACGGTCGCCGTGCTCGCGCCGTTCGGGCGCCGCGGTTTTATCCTGGGCCCATTGGGTGCCGAAGCTAAATCCCTGCAGCTGGCTCAGATCGAGTTTATTGAAATCCTTGGGAGGATTTTCCTTGGCGGGCGTGTCGTCCATGTAGTCGAGGCAAGCGGGCACAGGCCCGCGGTGGTTTGCTGGGGCGCGTGTCAATGCGCCGGTGATAGTCGGCAGGGAGTGTTCACGCGCCCGGGGGTGAGGCAAGCGATTTCCCGGAGGGGAAATGTCACTTTTCCGGGAACCTTTTTCCGATGAAAGGGAGGGTTGGGCTTGCCAAGTCGTAGCTGCTTTCCGGGGCTATCGCCCGCCTTCGCCCGCTGGACGCGGGTTGCGGCGTGGCAGTCTACTGGCCGCTGCTGCGGCAGCGTAGACTGGTGCCCGGGACAGGACTCGAACCTGCACGCCTTACGGCACACGCCCCTCAAACGTGTGTGTCTACCAATTCCACCACCCGGGCATCGAAAAAACAGGGGAACGCGGACTAAGAGGAAACGCTCCGGCCTTGTAAAGCCCTGAGTTGATCGGGTGGTGTATCAGTTTGGGATTACTCCCACTTTTTCCGACAATACTTCCAAGTGTAAGCGACGGTTGTCACGGTAACCGAAAGGCCCATCACGCAAGCTAGCGCGGTCGAAATATTATCTAGCATCACCAGCTTGTAATGCTCGGCAAACCCCAGCGAGGTCAGTGCAATGGCCAGACCCCAAAGATTCTGATTCAGGTTAATCCTGAAACTATCAGCGGGGAGGCTCATTTGCTAAACCGTCACGGGTTCAGCATTCGCAGGGACATACCGCGTATTTGAGAGTAGCTCTTGAGAAAGTCCCGCAATGCCCGCTTTCTTCATCAGAGATTTCACGCCGAACTCAACGACGCCAAGCAGCTCAACGCCGACGACTTCACCAACGCTGTTGGTGTCCATCGTCACCAAGCAGTGATCCACGTTAACAACGTGCGTCTGATCAACCTTGTCGTTCGAGAAGCGGATATAGGCTGCATGTGCAGCAGAATCTAGCTCCACGACTGGCGGAACCTTGCTCGTAACATTGATAATGTTTTTGTGCCTTGGTGTCATTTTCCGCGGTAGGTGGTAATAATGTAAGCCGTCTTGGCAACTACCTCTGCGGCCACATAGACCCGAGAAGCTCCAATAGGTTTTGAATGAAGATAGACCTTTCCACCATGACTGCCAGCGTATTGGAAGGTTTTCTTTTGGGGGTCACAAACCGTTGAAGAAACGTCGGCTTCCGTAACGCTTCTTTCAGCCATCCTCTTTTTCGCATGAGGCATGATGATAATGCGATCAAAGTTGGTCATCGTTTCTACGGGGTCTTAAGCTGCCTTTTCTGCCGGGCAGTCTAACAGGGCGACAATATCCGACAACTCCCAAACCTTTGTAGATAACCAAGCCCCAAATCAAACTAACACACCACCGTTGATCGGGGTGGAACGCATTGTCCCCAATGCGTTTTGGGCTTCGTCAATCGCCCACCGCGGTCGGAGATAAACAACGCGTTGGGGACAACGCGTTCCAC
>JANNFH010000424.1:0-2775 GCA_031379565.1 Alphaproteobacteria bacterium | reverse complement strand
AAGTGCCTGAAGCTTACATCATCGACGCCGTTCGCACGCCCATCGGACGCAAAAAGGGAAGCCTCGCCGGCATGCACCCCGCCGATCTCGGCGCGGTTAGCCTGCGCGCCATTGTCGATCGCACCGGCATCGACGCTAATCTGGTGGATGACGTCGTGTTCGGCGTGCTGGAACCGATTGGCCCCAACGCCGGAAATCTGGCGCGCACGGCCTGGCTCGCCGCGCAATTGCCGGAGGCCGTTCCTGCCGTGGCGATCGATCGCCAATGTGGCTCGGCGCAGCAGGCAGTCCATTTCGCCGCCCTTGGAGTTATGAGTGGGCTGCAAGACCTGGTGATCGCCGGCGGCGTGCAGAACATGAACGCGGTGCCGATCCTCGCTTCGATGCAAGCGGGCGCGACCTATGGATTCGACGACCCCTTCTCCGGCTCAAAGGGCTTTGTCGCCCGCTATGGCGCCCAGGAGGTATCGCAATATCGCTCGGCGGAGATGATTGCGGACAAATGGGGCATCACTCGCGCCGCCATGGAAGACTTCGCCCTGACCAGCCACAAGCGCGCCGGAAGGGCGATCTCCGAAGGACGTTTCGAGAAAGAAATCGTCGCCATTGGCGAGTTCAAAACCGATGAAACCGTCCGCGCCGACACGACCTTGGAAAAAATGGCCAGCCTCAAGACGCTTGTCGAAGGCGGACGCATCCATGCGGGCATTTCGAGCCAGAACGCCGATGCCTCGGCGGCCTTGTTGCTCGCCTCGGAACGGGCCTTAAAGCAACACAAGCTCACGCCGCGCGCGCGCATCCATTACATGACCGTCCGCGGCGATGACCCGGTCTGGATGCTCACGGCGCCGATTCCCGCGACGCGCTACGCGCTGGAGAAAACCGGGCTGCGCGTGGCCGATATCGATTTGTTTGAATGCAATGAAGCATTCGCGTCGGTGCCCATGGCGTGGATGAAGGAGCTTGGCATTCCGCACGAGAAGGTGAACGTCAATGGCGGCGCTATTGCACTGGGCCACCCCCTTGGCGCCACCGGCGCGCGCATCATGACGACATTACTGCATGAGCTTGAGCGAACCGGCGGGCGTTATGGATTACAGACCATGTGCGAAGGCGGTGGACTGGCAAACGTGACCATCATCGAAAGGCTGGGCTGATGGCGGGAATGGCTGACGGGCGGGTGGTGATCGTCACCGGCGCAGGCAATGGCCTTGGGCGCGCCTACGCGCTTGAGCTTGCTAGCCAAGGCGCCAGGGTCGTCGTCAACGATTTAGGCGTTGGCGTGCGCGGCGAAAGCGGCGAAAGCGAAGGCGCGGCGCAACGGGTAGTGAACGAAATCGCCGCGGCTGGCGGACGAGCCATCGCCAACACGGACGATGTCGGTGATTGGGATGCCGGCAAGCGTATCGTCCAAGCCGCCCTGGACGCCTTCGGCGACTTGCATGCGGTCGTGAACAACGCCGGTTTCGTGCGCGACCGCATGTTCGTTTCCGCCACGCCGGACGAATGGGATGCGGTGATGCGCGTGCATCTGCGTGGCCATTTTTGCACCAGCCGGCACGCGGTCGATTACTGGCGGGCGCGCCTGAAGGCCGGCGAACCCGTCAATGCGCGCGTCATCAACACCTCCTCGGGCGCGGGGTTGCAGGGCAGTGTCGGGCAATCGGCGTATGCGGCAGCCAAGGCGGGCATCGCCGCGCTCACTTTGGTGCAAGCGGCCGAGCTTGGCCGTTATGGCATCACCTCCAACGCGCTCGCGCCCCAGGCGCGCACGCGCATGACTGACACCGCGCCCTTCGCCGGCGGCATGCTCGCGAAAGAGGGCGCGTTCGATGTCTTCGATCCCGGCAACATGGCACCCTTGGTGACGTGGCTGGCATGCGAGGATTCAAGCGACGTGACCGGGCAAGTGTTCGAGTTGCAAGGCGGCAAGATCTGGCTTTCGGAAGGCTGGCGTGACGGCCCTGCACACGACAAAGGCGCCAAGCTGGATGCCCGAGAGATCGGGCCGATCGTGAAGCGGTTGGTGCAGGCGCGGACGCCGGCCAAGGCCGTCTACGGAACGCAGGTGAGCTGAAGTGAGCCCGAGCGCCGATCAGATCGCCATCCGCGACGCCGCGCGAGATTTCTTAGCCGCGAACGCGACGTTTGATCATGTGCACCGGGCGCTCTCCAGCCCAGAAGGCTGGTCTCGTGATTTGTGGACGCAGTTTGCCACGGAGCTTGGCTTCGCCGGGCTCGCCATTCCCGAAGCGCTCGGCGGCAGCGGGCTTGGCCTTGGCGAGCTGGCGCTGGCGGCCGAGGAGCTCGGCGCTTCGTTGGCGCCGATCCCATGGTTCGAAAGCGCTGTCTTGTCGGCGTTGACGCTGCAAGCAATTGGCGCAACCGCCCAGCAGAGCGATATCGCCCGTGGCCTCATCATGACTTTGGCTTTACGCGATGCGCTGGGGAAGCCCTTGCCTCTTGGCATTGGCCCGGAAATTCGCGGCGGCGCGCTAGAGGGCGAGGCGCATTATGTTCCCTATGGCCATGTCGCGGACCAGCTCATCGTGGCGGCGCGCGAAGGCGGCGGGCTGAGCCTGTTCGCCATCGCCGCCGATGCCCAGGGCGTTGAGATTACTCCAGCAATCACCTTGGATCTGACGCGTCCGCTGGCGACGGTCCGCTTTGCCCATGTCGATATCTCGTCAGCCAGGCTTGGCCCGCCAGGCGACAGCGAGCCCGCGCTGATGCGCGCGCTTGCGCTCAGCGGCGCGGTGCTCGCGGCCGAACAGG
>JANNFH010000396.1:0-2680 GCA_031379565.1 Alphaproteobacteria bacterium | reverse complement strand
GGCGAGGGCGATAGCGCCAGGTATCTCGAACGCACCCGGGACGAACACGCGGTCAAGCGTGGCTTCGCCCTTCGCCGCCTCCGCCTCCGCGCCCCGCTGCATGTGGTCTGTGATGGCGCGGTAATAGGGCGCGGCGACGACAAGTAGCCGCGCGCCTTCCACTTTCTGGATTGGAAGTTTTTCGGCATCCCTCACGGCTTGAACCCGCGCCAGCCGTCAATCGTCAGCCCGTAGCCTTCAACGCCGACCAACCGTGTTGGGGTATTGGCCAGCACAATCATGTGGCGCACGCCAAGCTCACGTAAGATTTGCGAGCCGATGCCGATCACGCGCTGGGCGCTTTCGGCGGCTTCCGCCTCGTTCGGCGCGCCCTTCAGCCTTTGCGACAGCGAGTCCGCCGCCAGATCGCGCAACAGCACGATAATTCCCGCGCCTTCCTTGTCGATTTCGGCGATGGCCTTTTCGATCAAGCCCGCGCGTTGGCCAAATCCGCCAAGCACGTCGGCGGCGAAGTCCACCCGATGCACGCGCACCAAGGTCGGCCGATCGGGGCGAATTTCGCCCTTCACCAGCGCGGCGTGCTCGGCGCCGTCGAGCCGGTTGCGGAACACCACCAACTTGAAGCCCTTGCCGGCGCGGGTCTCGAACGGCGTCTCAAGCACCTTATCGACGTATTGGTCGTTCAGGCGGCGATAGCCAATCAGATCAGAAATCGCGCCGATTTTCAGTCCGTGGAATTGTGCAAAAGTCACCAGCTCCGGCAGCCGCGCCATCGAGCCGTCGTCGTTCATGATTTCGCAAATCACCGCCGCCGGATTGAGCCCCGCCGCTCGCGCGATATCGACACTGGCTTCGGTGTGGCCGGCGCGCACCATGACGCCGCCGTCACGCGCCGTCAGCGGAAAAACGTGACCCGGCGAGGCGATGTCTTCGCCGCCCTTGGTCGCGTCAACCGCCACGGCGATGGTGAGCGCACGGTCGTGCGCCGATATGCCGGTCGAGACGCCTTCCTTGGCTTCGATCGAAACCGTGAACGCCGTGCCCGTGCGCTGCTGGTTGCGCGGCGCCATCGGCTCAAGCCCCAGTGCGCGGGTGCGCTCGGCTGTGAGCGCCAGGCAGATCAGCCCGCGCCCATGCTTGGCCATGAAATTCACTGCCGCCGGGGTCGCGAATTGCGCCGGGATAACAAGATCGCCCTCGTTTTCGCGGTCCTCCGCGTCAACCAGGATGAACATGCGCCCTTCGCGCGCTTCCTCGATGATTTCCTCGGTTGAGGAAATCGCGCGTTTCAGATCATCGATGGCAGAATATTGCGCCGTCATCAGCAGCTGTTACTCCGCGCCTGGGCCAGCCGCGCCGCATAGCGCGCCATCATGTCGGCTTCGAGGTTCACCTTATCGCCTGCTTTCAGCCGAGACAAAGTGGTCACCGCCCAAGTGTGCGGAATGACGAGGATTCCGAAGCCGTCGCATCGGCTTCATTCACCGTCAGCGAAACCCCGGCCACCGCAATGGACCCCTTCGAGGCGATGAGGTGAGAGATGGCTTGGGGCGTCTTGATGCGCAGGCGCCAGCCTTCGCCGTCTTGCGCAACTGAAAGCACCTCCCCCATGCCATCGATATGGCCCTGTACCATATGGCCTCCAAGCTCGTCGCCGAGGCGAAGCGAGCGCTCGAGATTCACCTGGTCGCCGACGCCAAGCTCACCCAGCGTCGTCAACGCCAGGCTCTCCGCCGCCACCTCCACCACGTGACGCATACCGCCATGGCGCGGAGCCACCCGCACCAAAGTCAGGCAGCATCCCTCATGGGCGACGCTCGCCCCGACCTCAACGCTGGCGGGATCGTAGGCGCTGGCGACGGTCAGCCGCACAAGCCCAGGCAGGCGCTCGACTGCCTCCACCTCGCCCAATGCCGTGACAATGCCGGTGAACATGAAATGCCCTCAGGCCCGCTCGTAGCTTTCCCATAGATCGGGGCCAAGCGGCTTCACCGCAACGCGCCGCCATGCCGGCGCCTCCGCCAACCGCGCCACCTGCAGCGCGCCAATCCCCGGCCGGCCTTCTTCCCCAAGCACGAGCGGGGCGCGGAACCATTCCAGCCGATCGACCAGCTCTTCCAAAATCAGTGAGGCCGCGAGCTGCCCGCCGCCTTCCACCAACACCTTGCGGACGCCCCGCTGCGCCAAAAGAGCGAGCGCGGCGGTCACGTCTACCCAGGCGCCCCTGCGAAGCACCCGCGCCACCTCCGCGCCCGCCGCTTCCAGCGCCGCACCATCGGCGCCCTCCGCCCCGATAACCAGCAGCGGCGCGGAATCGAGCGTCGCAAACAATCTACCCGACGCCGGCAGATCGAGCCGCGAACTCAGCACCACACGCAGCGGCTGGCACAGCGTCGGCGGATCGGTGTGCGCCAACAATTCAGGATCGTCCGCCCGCGCCGTGCCCGCGCCGACCATCACCGCATCCGCCGCCGCGCGCATAAGCTGCACTTCCGCCCGCGATTCCGCTCCCGTGATCCAGCGGCTCTCGCCCGACGCGGTGGCGATGCGCCCATCAAGGCTGGTCGCCAATTTCAGCGTGACGTGCGGGCGGTTCATGACGCATCGCCATCAGGAAGCACGCCCCCTCCCCCCTTGGGGGGAGGGTAGGGTGGGGGGGCGAACGCCTGAGCGCCGCGCT
>JANNFH010000391.1:0-15899 GCA_031379565.1 Alphaproteobacteria bacterium | reverse complement strand
GGCTGCAGCATGGCTAAATTGGTCTTGCCACAGGCGCTTGGGAACGCAGCGGCGATGTATTTCACCGCTCCTTGGGGCGAGGTGAGCTTCAAGATCAGCATGTGCTCGGCGAGCCAGCCTTCGTCGCGCGCCATCACGCCGGCAATACGCAGCGCAAAGCATTTCTTGCCGAGCAGGGCGTTGCCGCCATAGCCGGAGCCGTAGCTCCAGATCTCGCGGCTCTCGGGGAAATGGACGATCCATTTCTCGTCGTTGCAGGGCCAGGTCACGTCTTTTTGGCCTGCCGCCAGCGGCGCGCCGACGCTGTGCACTGCGGGCACGAAAAAACCGGCGTCGCCGATCTGATCGAGCGCGGCTTGGCCCATGCGGGTCATGATCCGCATCGACAGCACGACATAGGCGCTATCGGTGATCTCGACGCCGAGTTGGGAAATGCGTGAGCCGAGCGGCCCCATGCAGAACGGGACAACATACATTGTGCGCCCGCGCATGCAGCCGTCAAACAACTGACCGAGCTTGGCGCGCATCTTCGCGGGCGCTTGCCAATTATTGGTCGGGCCTGAATCGCCCTCTTGTTCAGAGCAGATGAAGGTCTGTTTTTCGACTCGCGCCACATCCTTGGGATCGGACGCGGCATAGAAGGAATTCGGGCGCTTGGCGGGGTCGAGCGACTTCAGCGTGCCCGCGTCAACCAGTTCGCGCGTGAGCCGATCCCATTCGCCATCCGAGCCATCACACCAATGCACGCGGTCGGGCTTGGTTAACGCCGCGATGCCTTCGACCCAGGCGATCAAACCAGCGTGCCGCGTCGGGGCCGGCGAAAGCCCAGGTGCGTTGACAGTCACTAGCATTCTCCAAACCCGCGGCGCTGGGACGCGCGCGATTGGGGCGAAAGACCGCAATTGGCCCGCCTCCCAAACAAACGCCGCGGCAGCTTATGTCAAACCTTCTCTGCTGCCGATACGGAAAATGACAACGCCGCAAATCCATTTCTGGCGCGTCCACCGCTTGGGCCAAACCGCTCCTCCGGCGCTCACGGATGCCTCGGCGCTTCTGAGCGGCTGCCATCCGTTGGACGGGCGCGCCAAATGCGCTAGATCGCGAACCCAGCGACCAGTGGCACATGATCGCTTGGGCGCTGCCAGGAACGGCAGGGAACATGGATGTGGAAGGCTTCGGCCTGTGACGTCGGCGCCAGATCGGCGCTGGCCCAGATGTGGTCAAGCCGGCGGCCGCGATTGTTCTTGGTCCAATCGGGGCTGCGATAGCTCCACCAAGTGAAAATTTTCTCTGGTGCGGGCCGGTGCAAGCGGGTCAGGTCAACGAAACCGCCCTCGTTCAGCACGGCGTCCAGCCGCGAGGTTTCTCCCGGCGTGTGGCTGACCACTTTCAGCAATTGCTTGTGGCTCCAAACGTCATGCTCTCCCGGCGCAACATTGAGGTCGCCCACCAGCACCAACGGGGTGCGCGCGCGCTTGGCGTAGGCCTCACGCATCAGGTCCAGAAAGCTAAGCTTGTGGGCGAATTTCGGATTGCCGATCGGATCGGGCACGTCGGCGCCGGCGGGGACGTAGAGATTGTGAATCTCGATGCCGTCGATCTTCACTGCCGCGATCCGCGCCTCGTTCTTGCTGCACAGGGGCGGCGCCACAACCGGCTCGAGCTTGCGCTTCGACACGATGGCGACGCCGTGCCAGCCCTTCTGGCCAACCACGTGCATGTGCTTGTAGCCGGCGGCTTTGAACGCCTTGGCCGGAAACTCGCCGTTGCGGCATTTGATCTCCTGCAGGCACAAAACCTCGGGCTCGGCTTCGGCGAGGAAGCGCAGCACCGCATCGATGCGCAGGCGCACGGAATTGATGTTCCAACTGGCGACGCGGAGCATGGCTCTTGATGTCTGGTGGAGCGGCAAAAGAAAAGACGCCCGATCGCTCAGCGCGACCGGGCGTCTCTGTTGCGTCTTGAGGGGACGCATTTGTCGCCGGCAGGGGAAGTCCCGGCGGTGGCCGCCGCGCTGGATCCGTCAGCGGGGGGGACGACGCCATCCAGGGGGATGAGCGGCGACCATCACGTTGCATATGCGCCACAGGCGCAAAAAAATCAAGACTCGACGGAAGAAAGTTATTGCCTCAGCGCAGCTTTTCGAATTTCAGCGGCTTCGCCTAGGGTCGACCGGGGCGGCGGCTCGGCAACATGTCTTCCATGCGGAACAGACTCTGGGCGAAGCTGGCCGGCTGGCTGACCTCGCTCAACACGATGCGGGTGCGCGAGCCGGTGGCATCCACGATATCCCAGGCCCGCAAATCGGCATTGGGACCGCGGAAAAACATGGTGATCTCGCCGTCGGTCATGCCGCTGCGGTCGCGCGCCTCGACGATAATCCAATCGCCGTTGCGGGCGACGCCGGTGACACGCGCATCGCGCGCCAGATCAACTTGCGGGCGCAAGATGAGATTGAGCGGCGTTGAGCGCAGATTGGTGCGCTCGGTGTTGCGCAAGGCGGTGTCGCGCATATGCACGACGCTGCCGTCCGAGATGATCAGCAGTGTCGCGGGCGGATCGTATTGGAAGCGCAGCTTGCCGGGGCGTTGCAGATAGAGTGTGCCAGTCGCCCTTGAACCATCGGGCGCGGTTTGGGTGAATCGACCCTGCAAACGCTGGGTGCTGTTGAGGGCGGCATTGGCCTGGGCCAAGGCGGCCTCGCGCCGAACGCCGGCTTGTTCGACATTGGCGGCTTGGATTTCGGTCGCGGCCGTGCGGGGGCGCAAATCGTCCTGAGCCTGCGCGGGCGAAGCGGCGAGTGCGAGCGCGGCAAGTGCGGCTTTTCTAATCATTCCCATTCATGTGCCCAAAACGCATGGCGGAAGAAAGGGCTGGATGCGGCCAGAAATAGTCGATTTGGCTCAGAGGCCATTCATCGCGAAATTTAGGCAACCAGCGTAGCTGTCCGTTAGTCAATCTGTGCGAGGCTGCCACTGGTAGCCGAAGATTGCCTCAAGAAAATATGAATAAATACTCCCTTTTGGCGCTGGTCGCGTTGTTTGCCGTGCTGTGCTGGACGCCGCCGGCGGCCTACGCGCAGGAAGGCGCGTGGCGCCTAGTCGCGCGCGACGGCGCGGTCTGGCTGCGGCAAGCTGGCGCCTCGCCTCGGGAAGCTCAATTAAACGAGGCTTTGCGCGCGGGCACGACGGTGACAACCGGCGCGGACAGCCGGGCTACTATTGGCAATGGCGCGCAGCGCATCGTCATGTCCGCGAACAGCCGTATGACGCTGCCGCAGGACACGCGTTCGGGAATGACGCGGGTGCTCCAGGACCTTGGCTCCATCTTGTTCCAGGTGGACCACCGCCAATCCCCACATTTCCGGGTCGAGACCCCGCTGCTCGCCGCTATCGTCAAGGGCACGACATTCACGGTTACGGTTAATGGCCAGGCCGATACGGTTGAAGTGGCGAACGGCCTTGTCGAAGTGCGCGCAAACGAAGGCGGCGCCCAGCAGGATGTCGCCAGCGGCCAATTGGTGCGCATCTCGGCAGGCGCTCCAAGCGAACTGGTTCTCGCGCGCGGATCATCGGGCGAGGCTCTCGCCGATGGGTCGGGCTTGCGTGGAACGTTGGGCGAAGCGGTGGTCGGTAGGGAATCTTCGAGCGCGGGGCGCGCGCAAAATGTCCTGAGCGCGGAAATCCCGGGTGGCCAACCAAATGGCGCATCCGGCGGCCGCGCTCAAACCGTGATCGGCGCGTCGGGCGCTAATGTGTTGCCTGGTTTTTCCTCAGGGCGCGAGAAAAGCGGCGACGAAGGGTTCGCCAAATTCATACTCGTCTACTTGCTCGCCTCGGGGGCTCTCGGATTTGGGTTCTTCCTGGCCGTTGGCATGATCCAGAGGCTCGGACGCAGCCAACTGGAGAGAGTGGGCCCAACCCACCGCCGCGACTGAGCGGGCTGCCATGCCGCTCCCGAAATTCGATCTCTCGCCACTTGGGCGGTTCGCGCGCCGGCCCTTAACGGCAATCCTCGCGTTCTTGCGCACCCATGCAACGCTACTCGGCGCTTGTGCGCTGGTGGCTTGCGTGCAACTTGCCGGCGCGCTGACGCCGCTCGACAACGCCCTGTCGGAGCTTCGCGCCGAAATGGTTCAGCGCGATCCGTCGGGCTCCATTGTCGTGGTGGAGATCGACAGCCAGAGCGTGCGCGCAGCTGGCCAATGGCCATGGCCGCGCGAGCGCTTCGCCAGCGCCATACGCAATCTCTCCAGGTCCGGCGCGGCGCTGATTGGATTTGACGTCGATTTCAGCGAGCGGTCCAATACCGCCGATGATTCCGCGCTGCGCGCCGCGATCGAAGCTGACCCCGGCTCTGTCGTGCTGCCAACCTTCGTGCAGTCCGAATCCGGTGAAGAAAATGCTCCCCTCGCCTCGCTATCACGAGACGCCGTCGTGGGCAGCGTCAATGTGCGCCTCGACGAAGATGGCAGGGTGCGGCGCTATTTGCGCGGCTTTGACCATGGCGATCATTACCACGCCTCGATTGCCGCGGTGCTGGCGGACGAACCGTACGGGCTGACCTCGGCATTCCTTATCGATTACGGCATTAACAGCGAACATATTGATAGGCTTAGCTTTGAGGATGTCTATCGCGGCGCGTTCGACCCCGCACGCGTGCGCGGGAAGGTCGTTCTCGTGGGCGCCACCGCGCTGGAACTCGGCGACGAATTCGTCACACCCGCGCAAACCTCAACGCCCGGCGTGGTCGTGCATGCGCTGGCCTATGAAAGCCTGGTTCAGGGGCGGGCCTTGCTGGAACCCAGCCGCGTGCTCGTGCTCGGGCTGGCGCTGCTGGTGCTGGTGATGCTTTGGCCCCGGCGCGGCCCACTCGACTTGCAGCAATTCTTCGTGCGCCAGGGCGCGGTGCTGTCGGCCTCGTTGCTCGCGCCCTTCGCGCTTCAGGCGGCGGCGCCCGTCAGCGCGGATCTCGGGCTTGTCCTGCTCGCCCAGGCGCTCTGTGTTGTCATGAGCATTCACCGCGAATTGGCCCGCCGCACCGCCGAACTTGTCCAGCAGCGCGAGGCGCACCTTTCCTTTGTGGCGTTGCACGATCCGGAAACAGATTTGCCGAACCGGCGCGCGATGATCGAGGAATTGTTGCGCCATCTTGCCGCCAACGAACAGGGCGGCGAGGGCGTAGTCGTCGCGATGGCGGTTGGGATCGAAAGATTTCCGGTGTTGCGCAGCGCGATCGGCTACGCCAACGCAAACAAGGCAGTGCGCAGCTTGTCGCTTCGGGTTCGCGAATGCGGCGATCACGCCCAGGTGTTCCACATCTCGACCTCGGTGTTGGGCGTGGTCATGACCGTGTCGAGCGAAGAGGGCGCGCGATTCACCCGCGGCGAGGGGCTTGAAACTCTCGACACCAGCGTTTTGCTTGATGGACAGCAGATCGAACTCGTTGTGCGCGCGGGATCGTCGATCGCCGCCGCAGGCGCCACGGCCGAGCGCCTGCTTGAGCAGGCGACAATCGCGCTGGATCAAGCGCGCCTCAAGGGCCGCCGTCACGTGAACTACGATGCTGAGCATGCCGCCGATCCACAAGTTCAGCTGGCGCTGATGTCCGACATTGGCCGCGGGCTGGCGCGCGGCGAGTTCACGCTTGTCTACCAGGCCAAGGCGTCGACCGATCTAAGGGCGCTCGTTGGAGCCGAAGCGCTGATGCGCTGGCGCCACCCCGTTCACGGAATTATTTCGCCAGATCAATTCGTCACTGCCGCCGAGGAGACCGGCGCCATTGACGCGCTGACGCGCTGGTCGTTGCAGCAAGCCATCGCGGACCAGAACGTGCTGCGCGCGATGGGCGTGGAAAAAACCTTCTCGGTCAATTTGTCGGGGCGCTCGCTCTCCAGCTCTGAATTCTGCGACTTTGCCATCGCCGCGACGAAAAAGTGCGACGCCAATCTTTGTTTCGAAATTACCGAAACCGGAATCATCAGCGATCCGATCGCGGCCATGGCCTCGATTAGCGCTTATCGGGCGGCGGGGATCAAAATTTCGATCGACGATTACGGTTCGGGGCTCTCCTCGCTGGCCTATCTCAAGCAGCTGATGGCGGACGAACTCAAGCTCGACAAATCGCTGATCCGCGACATCAAAACGAGTTCGCGCGATCGCTTGATTTTGAAATCGACGATAGACCTCGCCCACGGCCTCGGCATGTCGGTGGTGGCCGAAGGCGTCGAAGACGAAGCCTCGTGCGCGCTGCTCACGGCGATGGGTTGCGACAGCATCCAGGGCTACCTGGTCTCGCACCCCGTCTCGCTGGCCGAATTCGCCAGCCTGTGCGGCGCGGTTGAGGGCGCGGCCGCCGTTCCGGTGCGTGCGTAGGGTCGCGGCGAACGGCGGCGCGCGCCCCACGAAGTCGCCGTCCCTAATCCTCTTCCATCACGTCAATCAGAATATCCCGCTTCCCAGCCGCATTGGCGGTCGAGATAATGCCCTGCTTTTCCATCTGCTCGATCAAAGTGGCGGCGCGGTTGTAGCCGATGCTTAGGCGGCGCTGCAGGTAGCTGGTGCTGGCCTTGCGGTCGCGTTGGACGATTTCGACGGCGCGGTCGAACATTTCATCGCCATTGCCGTCGCCGTCGAACAGGCCCGGTTCGTCGAGATCGCCAGCCTGGTTCGGTTCTTCGGTTACGTCGGTGCGGTAGTTCGGCGCGCCTTGGGCCTTCAGCATATCGACGACATGCTCGACTTCGCCATCGGATACGAACGGACCGTGCAGACGCCGCACGCGCCCGCCGCCGGCCATGAACAGAAGGTCGCCCTGGCCGAGCAATTGTTCGGCGCCGGCTTCGCCGAGAATGGTGCGCGAATCGATTTTCGAGGTGACCTGGTAGGAAATCCGGGTCGGGAAATTGGCCTTGATCGTGCCGGTGATGACATCGACCGAGGGCCGCTGCGTCGCCATGATGACGTGGATGCCGGCCGCGCGCGCCATTTGCGCCAGCCGCTGCACCGCCGCTTCGATTTCCTTGCCGGCGGTGATCATCAAATCCGCCATCTCGTCGATGACGACGACGATGAACGGCATCGCTTCGAGCGGCAGTTCGCGGGTTTCGTAAATCGGCTCGCCGGAGGTAGGGTCGAAGCCCGCGTGCACCGTGCGCTCGAGCCGCTCGCCTTTTTCCAGCGCTTCGCGAACGCGCTCGTTATAGCCGTTGATGTTGCGGACGCCGAGCTTGGACATGCGCCGGTAGCGGTCTTCCATCTCGCGCACGGTCCATTTCAGCGCGACGACGGCTTTCTTCGGATCGGTGACGACAGGGTGGAGGAGGTGCGGGATGCCTTCGTAAACCGAAAGCTCCAGCATCTTCGGGTCGATCATGATGAAGCGGCACTCTTCCGGGGGATGGCGGTAGAGCAGCGACAAGATCATGGCGTTGATGCCGACCGATTTGCCCGAGCCGGTGGTGCCGGCGATGAGCAGGTGCGGCATCTTGGTGAGGTCGGCGGCAAACGGGTCGCCTTCAATGGTTTCGCCAAGCGCCAGCGGCAGATCGCCCTGCACGCCGGCGAAACTGCCGGAGGTAAGCAATGAGCGCAGGTACACGGTTTCGCGTTTGCCGTTGGGCAATTCGATGCCCATGGCGTTGCGGCCAGGAATAACCGCGACACGGCAGGCGGTGGCGCTCATCGAGCGGGCGATGTCGTCGGCGAGGCCGACAACGCGCGAGGATTTCACCCCGGCCGCGGGTTCGAATTCGAACAGCGTAACCACCGGGCCTGGGCGCGCGGAGACGACCTCACCTAGCACGCCGTAATCGGCCAGCACGGTTTCGAGCTGGCGCGACATGGCGTGCAGCGTTTGCGCATCGGCTTGCGCGACGCGCTGTTTTGGCGGCACCAGCAGCCCCGGATCAGGCAATTCAAACGGCCGCCCGAAGCGGAACGCAGAGGGTTGTGGCTTCTCGCGCTTTTCCGCGCGCGGCCGACGTGGCGCCGGGGCAACTTCGGCGTTTTCATATTGTGGCGGCGGGCGGGGGCGCTCTGCGCGGTCACGCGGCTGTGGCGTCGGCCTTGGCGTGGGCGCCTTGCGTGCGCTGCGGTCTTCGATCGTGGGCCGATAGCGCTCTTCTTCGTCGCGGCGGGTCTTGTCGGCGACGTAAGTAAGCGCGCGTTGGGCCGCGCCGCCAGCGCCGGTCGCTGCGCGCCTCGCGGCGTCGGCCGCGGTGCGCACGTCTTGCGTCCGCAGCTGAAACGCCCAGCCGCAGCCGAGCACGCCAGCGATTGCGCACAAAACGCCGCCTACGACATTCGGAAACGGCAAGCCGGGCAAACCTAGCAAGCTGTTGACCAGCCCGGAGAAACTGTCGCCGAGCAGACCGCCGAAGCCCGCCGCCAACGGCCAACCCTCCGGCGTGGGGATTGTGGAGGCGGCGGCTGCGAGCAAGGCCACGCCGCTGGCGCCGACAAGAAAACGGCGGCGGTCGATGCGCGTCACGAGGCGGCGGCGCACGATGCGCAAAGTTCCCGCCGCCAGCAACGCGCCGAGCGCCAACGGCGCGGCGGCGCCTAGGCTTTGCACGGCGATGTCTGCGAACAGCGCGCCTGGCCCACCGAACAGATTGTGCGTGTCCGCATCCGTGGCGACGTTGAGGCTCTGGTCTTCCGGTGAATAGCTGAGCACGGCCCCGAGGCCATAGGCGCCCGTCAACGCCGCGCCCACGGAAAGGGCGGCGCGCTTGAGCGCCAAGCGGCCTGCGGCCGAACTGGCGGCGGAGGGGATTCTCCCCCCTGAGGAATAGGCGTCGTCGGTCATGAAATAGGGCGCGCCAGTTCGCTGCGTACAGGGGCGGACTTTTTGGCCGTGCGGGTAAACGGGGGGTGAAGATTCGGCTGCGATTCGAGTTTCTCGCGCAGCAATGCGACCAAGCGGCGACAGCCCTTGTGCGCCCATCACGGTGAACGAAAATCAACCATGAGGGGTGAACCGGGTGCTCCCTTGCGCGGGGAAGCCGCATCGACCGCAGGTGAAAGCCGCGTTACTCATTGGCGATGAGCAACGAACACGCTGGCTTCGACGCGGAAGTGCTTATCGGCGGGGGCGGGCTGGTGGGGCAGACGCTGGCTCTGGCGTTGGCGCAAGCGGGCGTGTCGGTAGCTGTTGTCGATGCCTCGAAGCCGGCGGAAACATTGGCGCCGAATTTCGACGGTCGCGCCTTCGCGATCGCGTTCGCATCCTACCGGATGTGGCGTGCACTTGGGCTTGCCGACGCGCTCGACCCGGTGGTGCAGCCAATCGAGCGGATCATGGTCACCGATGGCCGACTCGGCGAAGGCCGCGGCGCCTCGCTATTGCACCTGCATTTCGACCGCGCCGAGCAGGATGACAGCGATGAGCCGCTCGGGCTGATGGTGGAAAACCGCTATCTTCGCCTCGCGCTCGATGCCGCCGTACGGGCGCGGCCCGAGATCAAGATGATCCAGCCGATGGCGATTACCGCGCTGGCGCGCGAGCCAGCGGGCGTCACCGCGACGTTAGCGGACGGAAGCAGCCTGCGCGCGAGCTTGCTGGTTGGCGCCGATGGGCGGCGCTCGTTCGTGCGCCCATGGGCCGGCATTCGCACCATCGGCTGGGATTATCCGGTGACGGCGATCGTCGCGACCATCCAGCATGAGCTGCCGCACGAGGGCGTCGCGCACGAATACTTTTTGCCCAGCGGCCCGTTCGCCATCCTGCCGCTTGCTGGCAACCGCGCCAACATCGTCTGGGCTGAGCCGCGCGCGGCGGCGGAGGCGTTGTTGGCGATGTCGAAGGCGGATTTTCTGAGCGAACTCGCGCGCCGTTTCGGCGATTTCCTCGGCGCGCTCGACCTTGAAGGCCCGCGCTTCGGCTATCCGCTGTCGCTGCAATTGGCCGAACGCATGATTGGCCCACGCCTGGCGCTCGCGGGCGATGCCGCGCACGGCATCCATCCACTCGCCGGGCAGGGGTTGAATCTAGGGCTGAAGGATGTCGCGGCGTTGGCCGAATGCATTGCCGATGCGGTCGGCCTCGGGCTCGATCCTGGCGATGTCGCCGCGCTTGAACGCTATCAACGCTGGCGGCGCTTCGATAATGTCACCATGGCGCTGGGCATGGAATTTTTCGACAAGATGTTTTCCAACGACACTGCACCGCTCCGCGTCGCCCGCCGCCTCGGCCTCGCCGGCGTCAACGCCATCGGCCCCGCGCGCCGCTTCTTCATGAAATACGCCGGCGGTGCGGCAGGCGATTTGCCGAAATTGCTGCGGGGGGAGAGCTTGGCGGCCTAGCTCGGCTCGTCAACCAGCCTGTACGCGCCCATCGCGCGGCGGAGCGGCGAGCGCCAACCGCGAAACAGTGTTTCCACCTGGCGCGCTTCGGTGACAGTGCAATTGGCGCGGTCCTCGTCGAATTGCACGCCGAGGGAAGAGAGACGCCTTGCGGAAAATTCTTGGCAGCGCGGCATGTACTGAACGAGCCGATCGCCGCTACGATGCATCAGCGCGTAAGTGGTGCGCGCTTCCTCGCCTTGCACAATCCACCATTCGCGTCCGATAGGTACGAACAGGGCGTGGCTGGCTGCGCCATCGGGATTGGTGATCTTGCAAGACGCGCCATCGGTTTCGAACACGAAGCGCCCGGGATTTCCCTCATCCATCTCCTGATAGATCGCCGCTGAATTGAAGGGGCAATCGCCACGCGAATCCTCGAACACGGGGTCCTCCGAGCGAAAGCAACCCGCCAACACCAACGCCAGCACCAGCACCAGAACCCCCAAGCGCCACATTAGCACCTCCCGATCACAGCAGCCGCATTGTTCGCCGCATTTGCGGCGACGGTACGTCGCAAACACGGAGGCGCGATGGCGCGTCGCGGCGGCGGCGCGTTCAGGCTTCGTCGCGCAATTCGCGCGCGGCCAAGGTGCGGCGGTAGGTTTGCATGAGCGCGTCTTTTTCCGCGCCCAGCTTGTAAAGCAATTCCCAAGAATAGAGCCCGGTGTCGTGGCCATCATCGAACACGATGCGCACGGCGTAGCGGCCGACTGGCTCGGCTTTCACCACGTTGACATTGGCCTTGCCCTTGACTGGTGGCGGTGCGGCGCCGCCGTGGCCCTTGTTCTCGGCGCTTGGGCTCTCCACCCGCAGCAGCTCGAAGGGAATCTCGAACTTGGCGCCCTCGTCAAAGGCGATGCGCAGCAGCTTGGCTTCGCGGTCGAACACGAGGTCGGTCGGCCAGGGGCGATCGCGCACAACGCTCATTCGTCCGCCCCCAATTCGCGGGCTTCGTCGATCAGCAAAATCGGCACGCCGTCGCGCACGGGATAAGCGAGGCGCGCCGCCGCGCTCACCAATTCTTGCCGTTCGCGATCATAGCGAAGCGGTGTGCGCGATTGTGGGCACACCAGCACCTCCAGCAATTTCGGATCGACTTCATCGGCGCTCATTGCAACGGCCGATCGCCGTCGTCGCCGGCGGCATCCCACATCAGCAGTGCCGTGAGGGCGAGGGCGCGATCTTCGAGCGTCACCGATTCGAGAAGCGCCTGCTTTGCGGCGGGATCGAGCGGAGAAATTTGCGCCGCCACGTTGACGATCGTTTCCGTGGGCGCCTGTTCGACAGAATCCCAATCGACCTGAAAGCCCTGCGCGGCGGCGTAGCGCTTGAGCGTGACTAAGAGCGCGGCCCGGTCGATGCGTTCACCGCGCGCCGCGTTGAGGTCGGCGGCGAATTGGCCGTAGGAGACAGCCGCCTGGCGATAAGGC
This sequence comes from Alphaproteobacteria bacterium, assembly GCA_031379565.1. Lineage (GTDB taxonomy): Bacteria > Pseudomonadota > Alphaproteobacteria > Caulobacterales > Aquidulcibacteraceae > Vitreimonas. The sequence goes on along the minus strand of JANNFH010000391.1, from coordinate 4,123 downwards.
GTGGTCGCGCCAAGCTCGCCTTCCAGCGCAAAGCGGCAAACGCCCGTCAGCGTGATCAGATAACGCCCGTCGTCCATTTCCTGGAACGTGGTGATGCGCCCAATTGTGCCGACATGGGCGAGGCCGGGGACGGGATCGTTTTCCTGGCCCGGCGCCGGTTGGATCATGCCGATCAGCCGTTGGCCCGCCAGCGAATCGTCCACCATATTAAGGTAGCGCGGCTCGAAAATGTTGAGCGCGAGCACGCCCCGCGGCAGCAGAATCGCGCCTGGCAGCGGGAACAGCGCAATGGTCTGCGGCAGATCCCCAGGCTTGCGAAAGCCGAACGCGCTCACGAGAACAAAATCGCCGACAGCCGCCGGCGCCCGCTTTTGGTGATTTCAGCCGTCGGTCCCGCGGCGTCGAAGATTTTCACCAATTGCTTGCGCGCTGTTTCCTCGTTCCACGTGCGGTCGGCGGTGATGATGGCGAGCAAATGCTCAACCGCCCCGTCGAGATCGCCCCGTGCGGCGAGCGCGCCGGCGAGATCGAAACGGGCCTGGAAATCGGCCGGATCGGTTTGCACTTTCTGCGCCAGCGCCACCGCTTCATTTGCGTCGCCAGGATTGGCGGCAAGCTCCAGCGCCGCGCGCACGCCGGCTATGTCGGCATCGTTGGCTTTCTCTGGCGGGGCCAGAGACAGCACTTGCGCGGCCTGTTCGGCATCGCCGGTGGCGAGATAAGCCCGCGCCATGCCGGCGATCGCCTTGACGTTCGCGGGATCGATTTGCAAGGCCGCCGCATAAGATTGCGCCGCGCCGCCTAGGTCGCCCAAGCCCAAGCTTTCTTGCGCTTGGTCAAGCAACGCTTCGAGTTCGGCGCCGTCGGCCTCGCCGCTGAGACGGTCAATGAACAATTTGATCTGGCTTTCCGCCACCGCGCCCATGAAACCGTCCACCGGTCGGCCTTTGTCGAAGGCGAACACGGCGGGGATCGAACGCACGCCCAATTGCCCGGCGACGCCTGGGTGCTCGTCGATATTGATCTTCACCAGCCGCACCTTGCCCTTGGCGGCGCGCACGGCTTTCTCCAACACAGGCGTCAATTGCTTGCACGGCCCACACCACGGCGCCCAGAAATCGACAATCACCGGCGTTTCGCGCGAAGGCTCGATCACGTCGGCGAGGAAGCTTGAATCAGTGCCGTCCTTAACGGGATCGGAGGGAGCCACGGCGGCGTCGAGAAGCGTCATGTAAAAAGCCTAGACCTCTTGAGACTGCGTTTCAGCCCCTAAATGGGTTGAATTTTTCAGGATCAATCAAACTCGGCGCGCCCGCCGCGTCAAACGCGATGCGGATCGGGCGCCGCCCCAGCGATTGGATGAAGCGCATCATGCCGGCGGGGCTGATGGCTGTCGTCGCGTCGTTGCTGAGCGGATGGAAATTGACCGGGTCATGGCGGAGCAAGGCCTCGTCAAGAATGAGCCGGACGCTTTGCTCCGGGTCGTTGATGAGCGCGAACAGCGTCACCGAGCCGGGCGCGATGCCTAGTTTTTCCTGCAACAACGCGCCCGAGCCGAAACTGAAGCGCCCCGCGCCGATCAGCTTGGAGGCGGCGTTGAGATCGATCAGCGTCTCGGCGATCGCGCACAGCAGAAACAGCACGCCTTTTTTGTCCTTCAAGAACAAATTCTTGGTGTGTCCGCCTGGCATCAGCGCCTTCACGTCCGCGCTCTCGGCCACGGTAAAGACCGGCCGATGGCTTGTGGTGGCGTGGGCGATGCCCAGCGCGTCGAGGCGGGCGAACAGCTCGGCTGGGGTGGCGGGGCGGACATTCATGCGGGGCTCCCCTTGGCGCATCGGGGTCGGAACGTCTAGGAAAAGCGAATGAAACTCACCTGCTATCAAGTCGATCCACAGCCGGCCGAACTGGTCCCCGGCTCGCCCGACCGCGACTGGATGGACAAATTCGCCGACCGCCATCCCTATCGCTGCCTGCCGCTGGTCGTGGCAAACACGACAGGCTGGGCGCTGCTGTCGCCGGTGTCGTTCACCGCGTCGTGGAATGGCGGCCCGCGCATCGAGGATATCCGCCTCGACCCCGATGGCGATACCACGCGCGCCCTGCTCGACCGCTGGGCGGTCTCACATTTCTCCGGCGGCGTGCTGACCTTCCACACCGGCTATCTGTTCCGCACTGAGCAGGGCTGGGATTTGCAAGTCGCCGGCCCGCCCAATCACATCAAGGACGGCATCCAGCCTTTGGTCGGCGTGGTGGAAACCTATTGGCTGCCATTTCCCTTCACCATGAATTGGCGCTTCACCCGGCCCGGCATGATCTCGTTCCAGAAGGGCGAGCCGTTCTGCTTCATTACCCCGATCCCGCATGAAGCGATCGATGAAATCCAGCCGATTTTGAAATCAATCCATTCCGATCCGGAACTTGAAAAGCAATATTCCGCCTGGGGCGAGAGCCGCACCAAATTCCTCGGTCAGCTCTCGGACAAGGAGAGCGACGCCGTGAAGCACGGCTGGCAGCGCGATTATTTCCGCGGCCGCACCCCAGAGGGGCACTTGGCGCCGGACAGCCACATTAATCGGCGAAGGCTAAAAGCGCCGAGGAAGGCCGAGCCGGGGGAATAGGTCGCAAGCGCATCGGGCAGCGAGGACGCCATTGTCATAATCGTTTTGGGGGATTCATGGATCGTCGCGATTTCGTCTTGGGCGCGAGCGCATTGATGGCGTCGGGCGCCCTCCCTGGCGCCGCGAAAGCGCAGGACGCCATAAGCTCCCGCGCGCGTGCGCTTCATCGCCGTGCGCTGGTGCTCGATGGCAATATCGGGCCTCCGATCGAATCGTCCGATCTGCCTTTGCCGCAAAGCGCGCTCGACGCCGCGCGCAACTCCGGCGTCAGCGCGATCAAGACTTCGATCGGAGGCTTCGGCAATTCGTTCGAAGATACCATCGCTGAACTCGCGTTCTATCAGCAGCTCGTCGAGAGCCATCCGGATTATTTCAGCCAAATCCGCACGGTCGCTGACATCGCCGCGGCGAAACGTTCGCGCAGGCTCGGAATCATCTTTTCCTTTGAAGGCGTGGAGTGTCTGGGAGGCGAAATTGATCGCATCGACCTCTTCCGCAATCTCGGTGTACGGGTGATGCAACTCTCCTACAATCTACCCTCTCCGTTCGGCGCCGGCGTGCTGTCGCCGCCCGAAGCCAGTTTGACCGAGCTCGGGCGTGAAGCAGTGGCGCGCATGAATGCGCAAGGCGTGGCGCTGGACTTAAGCCACGCCAATCCCGCGACCACCGAGGCGGCGATGGCGGCCTCCGCCAAGCCGGTGCTGATGACACACGGCGGCTGCAGCGCGGTGCACGATCATCCTCGCAACAAATCTGACGCGCAGCTGCGTGCTTTGGCCGAGAAGGGCGGCGTCATCGGCATCTATGATCTGTTCTATCTGGCGCCGGCGCCGCGTCAGCCGAACCTCGACGATTACATCGCCCACATGACGCATGCGCTTGAGGTCTGCGGCGAGGATCATGTCGGCATCGGCAGCGATACGAGCTTCGCCGCGTTCGCGCTGTCGGACGAAGACAGGGCCGCTTGGATGGCCGAGACCGAGCGCCGGCGCGCGGCCGGCGTCGCCGCCCCGGAAGAAGATGGTCGCCTGCCGTACACCGAGGGGCTAAATCGCTCCGACCGCGCCCTGGTGATCGCTGACGCATTGATGAAGCGCGGCTACCGTGAACGCGCCGTCGAAAAGGTGCTCGGCGCGAACTTTGCCCGCGCCTTCGGCGAGATCTGGTAGGCCGACCGCGCCGGCGCCCCTTGCGGGCGACGGGGCTCTCTGCGATATCACCCGCCTTCTCAGTCGCGGGGCCTACGCCCCGCGCCACCCAGGATGCGGGCGTAGCTCAGGGGTAGAGCACAACCTTGCCAAGGTTGGGGTCGTGAGTTCGAATCTCATCGCCCGCTCCAATTTGCATAATAAAAGCAACGGCGTCGCCGGTGGCGCGTGTTCGTGACGCCAGACGCCTCCCGCGCCTCGGTCTTCTCCTCCTCGGGCAGATGCGTCGCCGACGGGTCGTCGCGGGTTGGCATCGCGGGCGACATAGCGCGCATGCGCCTTCAGCGCCGCGCC
>JANNFH010000379.1:0-1611 GCA_031379565.1 Alphaproteobacteria bacterium | reverse complement strand
AGATCGATGCCGTCAAACGCTGGCAACAAGCCAATCGCGGTTTCGCGCGCTTGCGCCGCGCCGTCGAGGCGTTCGCATACCCACTTTAGCACTCGGCTGTTTTCGCCGTAGCCTGGCCACATGAATTTGCCGGCCTGGTCTTTGCGGAACCAATTGACGAAGAAGATCCGCGGCAGCTTTTCCGCGTCCGCGCTCTCGCCGATGCGCAGCCAGTGGGCGAAATAGTCGCCCATATTATAGCCGCAGAACGGCAGCATCGCGAACGGATCGCGGCGCAATTCGCCGATTCGACCTTCCGCCGCCGCGGTGCCTTCCGAGGCGACGTTGGAAGCAAGGAAGACGCCGTGGCGCCAATCGAAGGCTTCAGTCACCAAAGGCACGGCTGACGCGCGCCGACCGCCAAACAAGATCGCGTCGATGGGAACCCCCGCGGGATCTTCCCATTCCGCCGCGATTACAGGGCATTGCCCGGCCGGGACTGCAAAGCGGGCGTTCGGGTGAGCAGCGGGGAATTTCGAATCCGGCAGCCAGGCATTGCCTTGCCAGTCGGTCAGGTTGGGCGGCGGCGTCTTGGTCAAGCCTTCCCACCAGACGTCGCCATCGTCGGTCAGCGCGACGTTGGTGAAAACGGTATTGGCGTGCAGCGTGTCGATGGCGCTCTTGTTGGTGTGGACGCCGGTGCCCGGCGCGACGCCGAAGAAGCCCGCTTCGGGGTTGATGGCGTAGAGCCGGCCGTCGTCGCCAAAACGCATCCAGGCGATGTCGTCGCCGATGGTCTCTGCCTTCCAGCCGGGGATGGTCGGCTGCAGCATGGCCAAATTGGTCTTGCCACAAGCGCTTGGGAAAGCAGCGGCGATGTATTTCACGGCGCCTTGGGGCGAGGTGAGCTTCAAGATCAGCATGTGCTCGGCGAGCCAGCCTTCGTCGCGCGCCATCACTCCGGCGATGCGCAGCGCGAAGCATTTCTTGCCGAGCAGGGCGTTGCCGCCGTAGCCCGAGCCATAGCTCCAGATCTCGCGGCTCTCGGGGAAATGCACGATCCATTTCTCGTCGTTGCAGGGCCAGGTCACGTCTTTTTGGCCCGCCGCCAGCGGCGCGCCGACACTGTGCACCGCGGGCACGAAAAAACCGGCGTCGCCGATCTGATCGAGCGCGGCTGCGCCCATGCGAGTCATGATCCGCATCGACAGAACGACATAGGCGCTATCGGTGATCTCGACGCCGAGCTGGGAAATGCGTGAGCCGAGCGGCCCCATGCAGAACGGGACCACATACATCGTGCGCCCGCGCATGCAGCCGTCAAACAATTGGGCGAGCTTGGTGCGCATCTTCGCGGGCGCTTGCCAATTATTGGTAGGGCCGGAATCGCTCTCTTGTTCGGAGCAGATGAAGGTCTGTTTCTCAACCCGAGCCACATCCTTGGGATCGGAGGCGGCATAGAAGGAATTCGGGCGCTTGGCGGGGTCGAGCGACTTCAGCGTGCCGGCGTCAACCAGTTCGCGCGTGAGCCGATCCCATTCGCCATCCGAGCCATCACACCAATGCACGCGGTCGGGCTTGGTTAACGCCGCGATGCCTTCGACCCAGGCGATCAAACCAGCGTGCCGCGTC
>JANNFH010000375.1:0-12433 GCA_031379565.1 Alphaproteobacteria bacterium | reverse complement strand
GCGCGTCCGTCCTGGCAAGGACATTTGAAGCTGTCGCTCGTGACCTGCCCGGTCGCGCTCTACAATGCGGTCAGCCCACGAAGCGACGTCCACTTCAATTTGATCAACCCCGATACCGGCAATCGCATCCGCATGATCACGGTCGATGCGGGCACCGAGGCGCCGGTGGAGCGCAAAGCCTTGGTCAAGGGCTTCGAGATCGAAAAGGGCCATTACGTCACCATGACCCAGGAAGAGATCGATGGCGTCCGCCTGGAAAGCACCAAGACTATCGATATCGAGAGCTTCGTACCGGCCGAGGAAATCGACCGGCTCTATTGGGACAATCCCTATTATCTAGTACCCGATGGCAAGATGGCCGCCGAACCCTATGCCGTGATCCGCGCGGCGATGGCGCGCTCAGGACAGATCGCGCTTGGGCGCCTCGTCATGTCACAACGCGAGCGTCTGGTGGCGCTGGAGCCGCGCGAGAACGGTATTATCGCCACCATGCTGCGCAGCCACGAGGAAGTGCGCGCTTGGCGCCAATTCTTCGACGACATCCCCAATGTAAAGGCCGACCCAGAAATGGTGGCGATCGCGGAAAAGATTATCGATCAAAAGGCCACCGATTTCGACCCGACCCAGTTTGACGACCGCTACGAGGATGCGTTGCGTGAGCTGATCGAAAGCAAACGCAAGGGCGCCAAGGTCGTCAAGGCGGCGGCCCCAAAAGCCACTAACGTGGTCGACCTGATGGATGTGTTGAAGGCGAGTTTGAGGGATAAGGGCGCCGCGCCAAAATCCCGGACCCGCGCGGCGGCGGCGACGACCCGCAAGCCTCCCAAGAAACGCGCGAAAACTTAGAACTCGATTTATGGCCAGCCGTAAGCTCGCCACGTACCGCGCCAAGCGTGATTTCAAGAAAACCGCCGAGCCCAGCGGTGCGCGCCGGGTCACGCCGTCGAAGAACCTGCGCTTCGTAATTCAAAAACATGCCGCCACGCGCCTGCATTACGATTTTCGGCTTGAGTTTGATGGCGTGTTCAAATCCTGGGCGGTGACACGCGGGCCTTCGCTCGATCCGCTTGAGAGGCGCTTGGCTGTCGAGGTGGAAGATCACCCGCTCGATTACGGCGATTTCGAAGGGACGATCCCGAAGGGCGAATACGGCGGCGGCACGGTGATGATGTGGGACCGCGGCTTTTGGGCGCCTGAGTCCGGCTTCGACCCTGAAAAAGCGCTGCAGAAGGGCGAGCTAAAATTCGTCCTCGCCGGCGAAAAACTCAGTGGCGGCTTCGTGCTGGTGCGGATGAAACGGCGCGAACGCGAGAAACGCGACAATTGGCTGCTGATCAAGCACCTCGACGTTTATGCTGTTGCTGGCGACAATGACCGCGTGCTGGGCCACGACACATCTGTGGCGTCAGGCCGCGCCATGGCCGAAATCGCCGCCGGCAAGGGCGCCAAGCCCAAGCCTTTCATGTTCAAGCAACATGGCAAGGCGGACGCCGTCTGGCATTCCAATACCGGCCTCGCCGCCGAAGCACGGAAAGATCGCAAGCCCGAAAAACGCCCGTCGTTGCCAGGCAAGGCGATCGCCGAATACCCTTCGTTCATCCCGCCGCAATTGTGCCGCACGCTCGAAAAGCCGCCGTCGGGGCCTAACTGGGCGCATGAAATCAAGTTCGACGGCTATCGCATGCAGCTGCGCGTCAAAGACGGGCGCGCCAAGCTGCTGACGCGCACGGGCCTCAATTGGACGGAGAAATTTCAGCCGATCGCGAACGCTGGCGTAAAGCTGGGCGATTGCATCCTAGACGGCGAAATTTGCGCGGTCGATGATTCCGACGCGCCGGATTTTGCCGCGCTGCAAGCCGCGCTTTCAGTTGGCGACGCCCGCGACCTGATCTTTTTCGCCTTTGACCTGCTTTGTCTGGGCAAAGAGGATCTAAGCGCGTTACCCTTGGCCGAGCGCAAGGCGCGGCTAAAAACCTTGCTGGCGCCAACCAAGCCTAACCTCCGGTACGTCCAGCATTTCCAAACCGATGGCATGGCTGTTCTCGATGCGGCGCGCAAGATGGGCTTGGAAGGCATCGTCTCGAAGAACTTGAACGCGCCTTACAAGCCCGGGAAGCGCGAAGACTGGGCTAAAATCAAGGCACGCCTTGGCCACGAGGTCGTGATTGGCGGTTGGAGCGCGGACGGCGAGCGCTTCCGCTCGTTGTTGGTCGGCGTCAATCATGAAGGCCATCTGGTTTACACCGGGCGCGTCGGTACGGGCTTCACGCAGACGAGTGCGCAGCAAGTTGCGAGCAAACTGAAACAGCTTGAGCAGAAAGACTCGCCGTTTGTCGGCGCCGGCGCGCCGCGCAAGGGGCGCGGCGTCCACTGGGTCAAGCCACAGCTCGTCGCCGAAATCACGTTCGCCGGCTGGAGCGGCGATGGGGCGGTGCGGCAGGCGGCGTTCAAGGGGCTGCGGGAAGACAAGGCCGCGGCCGACGTTGAGGCAGAGGCGCCCATGAAAGTGAAGGCTGCGAAGTTGAAACAATTTGGCAGTGCCAGCGCCGTCGTGCTCGGCGTAGCCCTCTCGCACCCAGACAAGGCGCTCTGGCCGGCGAGCAAGGGGGCGCCTGCGCTTACCAAGCTCGACTTGGCAAACTATCTCGAAACCGCCGGCGATTGGATGCTGACGCATCTCAAGGGCCGCCCCTGCTCCATCATCCGCGCCCCGGACGGGATCGGCAAAGAGCTGTTCTTCCAGCGCCACGCCATGAAAGGCGCTTCCGAACAGATCGCGCTGGTCAAAACCCCGGGCGACAAGCAGCCCTACATTCAATTCGACAATGTCGAGGCGCTGGTTGCGGCGGCGCAGATCTCGGCGATCGAATTTCACCCTTGGAATTGCCAGCCGCGTCGCCCCGAAGTTCCGGGCAGGCTCATCTTCGATCTCGATCCCGATCCAAGCGTCGGGTTCGATGCCGTGATTGAAGCCGCCAGGGAAATGCGCGATCGCCTGGAGGCGCTCGGACTGCGCGCCTTCTGCAAAACCACGGGCGGCAAGGGCCTGCACGTCGTCACGCCGCTCAAATTGAACCTGGACTTGCGCTGGCAGGAGGCGAAGGCATTCGCGCAGGAGGTCTGCCGGCAGATGGCCGACGATTCCCCGGATCGCTATCTCATCAATATGTCGAAGCAGCAACGCGTCGGTAAACTTTTCCTCGATTACTTGCGTAATGATTCCATCGCCACCGCCGTCGCGCCGCTTTCACCGCGGGCACGGCCCGGCGCCCCGGTATCGATGCCGCTCAACTGGGCGCAAGCGCGCCGCGGCCTCGACCCCCTGCGCTTCAATCTGCGGACAGTCCCGGCTCTGCTTCCCAAGCTCACGGCCTGGGCGGACTATTGCGACGGAGAACGCGCCTTCTTCCCGGCCGCTAAAAGGCTCGTCGCCAGGCGCGGTCACTGAGACCAGCGCTCAATTCGCGATGATCAGGGAACCACCTTGACGTAGGTGTCGGTGTTGTTGATTTCGCCGGCGTCTCCCTCAGCGACAATAGCGCCGGCATCCGCGCTGACGTCGAAATGGAACGTGGTGTTCGGCGGCCAAGTCATCGTCGCCCAGAACGGCAGTGTGTGCATGAAGACGGCGCCTGGCGCGAGCCTTGGCACATTGACAACGATACGGCTTGGGAATGCCGTGCTGGTGTACGCGGTGCGATAGCGCGGCGGAATTTCGATCCGATCGATATCGCGGCCCGGTCTGTGGCAAGCGATAGTGATGATGCTCGGCTCAGCAAGCGCATCGCCGGTGTTACGAACCGACACAACGCCGCGCGCCAGCAGCGATGCTGTCGTCAGCAGATCAGGCGCGGCCGAAGCGGTTGCCGCCGCGCAGGCGAGCAGGCAGAATGTGGTCAATCCCACAATCCATTGTCGGAACATGGCTTTCCTCCGCGGCGGTCCCTCGCAACGGCCAACCTCTGACGCTAGTACAGCAAGCTGAACTCATCCGCCAGGGAGCGGCCTAAAATCCAAACGAGCGCGCAACCAGAGTCGCGAAGCCGGTAGCCTTGCAAGCGTCGGGGTCTCTGCCGGGATCGAGAACTGGCGCGGCGTTGTAATCGCCTGGCAGGAATCGGCTGACGCCAGCGCCGCGCATAACTGCGCAGGTCCGCTGCACTAGGTCGCCTCCCGGCTCAATCAGCGGCGTAGGCAAACGCCAAAGCCCAATCGCGCGCCCCGAAGCCTGACCGAGCGTGCCCCGCGGGGCGGCGTCGGTCAGGACGACGATCAGCGCGCCATCCGGGCTGAATTGCGGGCGGCCGAGGCGGCCGTCGCCAGGCCCCGAGTTGAATTCGCCGATCAACCTGCCGCTCTGGACATCCCAGAGACCGCCTTCCCCGCTCATGGTGGCAGCGATGAAGCGCCCGTCCCGTGAAAACACTGGTGGCGAGGAGAAGTCCTCGTCGAGCCGTTCGAATCCGCGAAGCGTTGAGATAGCGTCCCCGCCGCCGACGCGCCTCAGGTCAATCCCGGCGTCCGCGCGGAAAGTCGCGATCAGCGCGCCATCAGCGCTGAGCCCGGCAATACTTGGCCGGCTCCGCAGGCGTGTCGGGGCATAGGTCTGGACAATTGCCCCCGTGTTGACGTCCAAAACGTGTCCGCCAAAAGCGTCCAACACCCGCGCGCCGTTGGCGCTGATGGCCAGCCCATAGGCCGATGGCGGCGCCGATTCAAAGGCGACCAGCCTGCCGCCGCTTACGCTATCCCATACGCCGGCCCCGGCAACACTGCCGAACCCGCCCATCTCGGCGGTGATGGTTGTGAAAATCCGCGATCCCCCACGAAAAAAAAGCGCCGTGACCTCTCCCGGCGCGACATCATCAAGCACCGCTTCACGTCCCCTTCCGCCGATGTCACGGACCGTGACCTGCCCATCGCCCGCCGCGACCAGCGCCCGCGCGCCCAAATGATCGAATCCGAGCGCCACAACGCTTGCCCCTTCCGTGGGCAAATGCGCAACCGGGGCGCCTGTCTCTGCATTCCACACTTCGGCACGTTCCCCAGAGGCTGTGGCGATCTGAGTGCTGTCGCTGCTAAAAGCAGGTAACGCGTCCACGCTCGCCGGTAGTGTCGCCAACACTCTTCGATTGGCGACATCCCACACTTGGGTCGCGCGTTCGGAGACAGTGAAAAGCCGGGCCCCGTCGCCGCTGAATCCAAACTCGGTCAATCGCTCCGCGTTACCCGAGGGCTGGGCCATGGCTTCCATGCGATTGCTCGGTATCGTGCTCCAGATTTGTGCACCGCCTTCTCCCTGGTGGCCCACCAAGGCCAAGTAAGATCCCTCGCGATTGAGCGCCACGTGGTGGCTTCCGCACGCGGCGTTGGTTTCGCTAAACAGCGGAATTTCCTCGTTTGAAAAACTCCACAAGCGTGGGCATCTGTCCGCCGCCACGCTGGTCAACAGCCCGGCGGGCGTGAACGCGACGTCGACGACGGCGCGTTCGGCGAGCGCGCCATCGGGCAGCGCCGACGCTCGCTCACCCAACCTCGCGCGTGGCGCGCCATTGCTTGTTCGCCATATTTGCGCCGTGCCGTCATTCTGGCCGATAGCCAAATATCTACTATCGGCGCTGAATGCCGCGCTCGTGAGGGGATCGGCCTCCGCAGCAAGTTCAGCGACGAGGCGCCCCGAGGTATCGAACAGGCGCAACAAGCCATTGGCGGCGCCGCCAATGTCACCCGGAAATTCGCTATGAACATAGAGCCGAGTTTTGTCTGGGCTCAGGCGCACCAGACGCACGCGCTCTTCGGGTGAAAGCGCCGGCCAGCTGGAAATGGCGCGCCCGCGCGCGACGTCCCAAACCTGAATGGCGCCTTGATATGTCGCTGTCAGGACGCGTGTTCCGCGCGCCATAAACCAGGCGCCGAGAACCGGCTCGCCTTGATGGCGCAATTCGCTGATTTGACGTCCGTTGGACGCGTCCCACACACGCGCGCCGCCATCCTCGGAAACGGTGACCGCGCGCGCGCCGTCGCTGCTGAACGCCGCACCTAGGATACGCCGTTGGTGGCCGCGCAGGACGGCGACTTCACTTCCGCTCGAAGGCGACCAAATTCTCGCATTGTCACCTTGATCAAACGTGAGCACGCGCCGGCCATCACCGTTGAAAACCGACTCAACCGGCGCCTGGCCACCCGGCAAGCGCGCAAGCACACGTCCCGAGCTGACCTCGCTGACGACTGCTTCACCTGTGGCGCGGCCAGTGACGATACGCGCGCCGTCAGGGCTAAAGGCGAGTGAGCCGGCGTCTGGGATCGTGTAGCGGAAGGGGCCCGCGGCTAACGCCCGCCGCAGCTCAGCTTCCGCCGCGTGGGCATCGAAACCGAACAACGGCGTGTCGGAACCAAGCACTCCAGCAAGCGCAAATCTCGCGGCTTGATCTAACCGCCCCTGCTCCGAGGCAAGGCGCGCCGCTTCCGCGAGCTCGGCGCTGCGCCGCGCCATGGTGTCGCGCACCTGCCCCGCACCGATCAAAAGCATTGCCGCGAGCACGGCAAACAAGACGCCGCCGCCGGCGCCTGCCGCGATCAACGTCCGACGTTGTGTTTCGCGCCGGTCACGTTGCCACAAATCGTCAAACCTCAAATCCAACATACCGGCGGCAATTCGCGCGCACGCACGCGCCAGGGATTGCTTGCGCAAATCGATGCCAACCGGCTCGATCGGCATCGCCCCCAGCTTGGACTCGATTCCCGCATCAACCCGCAGCGCCGGCGGAAAACACTCCGTTTCAGGATCGCCGGAATTTGCCTCGCCATCGACGATAACCGCATAGATGCGGTCCCCGCGGCCGGTCTGGCGAAAATGCTCGATTTCCTCGATCACCCAGCGCGATCCGGCCGAGCGCGGCGAACACACCACGATCAGGCACGCGGAATCTTCTATGGCGCCACGGACCGTCGCTGATATGTCGGCCGCCGCGCTCATGTCTTCGGTGTCACGAAAGAAGCGACCAAGCCTTCGCGTTTCCTGGTCAATTTGCTCGGGCGCTAGGCCCAAGGGCACGCGATATCGCTCCAGCGCCTTGTGAAGGCGATCGGCCTGTTTGGTATCCTGCTGACTATAGCTGATGAACGCGCGATAGCGCTTCCGCGTCGCCGCCATCGGTTTTGCCCCATTCGAAGTCCGCTCGCACCCCAGAGACAACGAACCAGTTGCCGCGGCGCGTCAAGCATCGGCGGCGCGGGGCGAAGCACCTCGGATGCACCAGGCGCCGACGCCCGGGAGACGCCAGCGGTCCCCTCTAGCCACCGCGATATCCTTCATATATATAACAACTGGGAGCCAAGCAAAACATGAAGATTGCCTGCATCGGTGGCGGCGCGGCGGGGCTTTATTTCGCGATCTCGATGAAACTGCGCGATCCGAGCCACGACGTCACCGTGTTCGAACGCAACGATCCCGGCGACACCTTCGGCTGGGGCGTCGTCTTCTCCGATCAGACGTTGGACAATCTCCGCGTCAACGATGCCGTCAGCGCGGCCACGATTGAAAGCGGGCTCGCCCAGTGGGACGATATCGACATCCACATCCACGGCCAAACCATTAGCTCATCCGGGCATGGCTTTTCCGGCATCGGCCGCAAGCAGCTCTTGAACGTATTGCAGAACCGCGCGCGCGAACTTGGGGTGGCGCTTGAATTCCGTACCGACGTCGAACCCGATACAACGCTCTTCGCCCAGTTCGATCTTGTCGTCGCCAGCGACGGGCTCAACAGCAAAATCAGATCGCGTTGGGCCGCGGATTTCGGCGTCGATATCGACGTGCGGCGCAACAAGTATATTTGGCTTGGCGCCAACCGGGCGTTTGACGCCTTCACCTTCGCCTTCGAGAAAACCGAGCATGGCTGGGTCTGGGCGCACGCCTACAAGTTCGACGCTGGGCATTCGACGTTCATCGTTGAATGTTCAGAGCAAACTTGGCGCGGCTTGGGTTTTGACACCATGAGCCAGGACCAGACCTGCCGCGCGGCCGAGAAAATGTTCGCCCACCATCTGGCCGGCGCCACGCTCGAGACCAATTCCAAGCATTTGCGCGGCTCGGCCTGGCTCAATTTTCCGCGCGTGCTCTGCAACAATTGGTCCCGTGGAAACGTCATACTGATGGGCGACGCCGCGCACACAGCGCATTTTTCGATCGGTTCGGGCACCAAGCTCGCGTTCGAGGACGCAATCTTGTTGGCGGAGATGCTGCACTCGGGCAAGCCGTTAGCGGAGGCATTGGCGAGCTATCAGGCCGAGCGGCAGGTCGAGGTATTGAAGCTGCAAAGCGCGGCCCGCAATTCAACGGAATGGTTTGAGCACCTCGATCGCTATGTTGGCTTGGAGCCGTTGCAATTTGCCTATTCGCTACTCACGCGAAGCCAGCGGGTGAGCCATGAAAATCTTCGCTTGCGCGACAGGCCCTTTCTCGAAGGGGTTGAGCGCTGGTTCGCGGCTGGCGCCACCGGCGTCCCGGTCAGCGATCCGCTGCCGCCTATGTTTGCGCCGCTGAAGCTGCGCGAGCTGGAGATCGCCAACCGCGTGGTGGTCTCGCCGATGTGCATGTATTCGGCCACGGAGGGCGTGCCGAACGATTTCCACCTGGTCCATTATGGCGCCCGCGCCATGGGTGGTGCCGGGCTCCTTTTCACCGAGATGACCGACGTTTGCTCAGACGGCCGCATTTCTCCCGGATGTGCAGGAATGTACGCGCCAGAACATGGCGCCGCTTGGAAGCGCATTGTCGACTATGTTCACAAACACTCGAACGCCAAGTTCGCGCTGCAACTCGCGCACGCGGGCCGCAAGGGTTCAACGCGCGTGCCCTGGGAAGAGGAGTTTCCCGATCAACCGCTCGCGCACGGCAATTGGGACCTCATTGCCCCCTCGGCTTTACCCTGGTCGGAGCGCAATGCCACGCCCCGTGCGATGACACGCGCCGACATGGACCGCGTTAAGGCGGACTTCCTGCGTGCGACTTTGATGGGCATTGACGCTGGCTTCGACATGTTGGAGCTGCATTGCGGGCACGGCTACCTGCTGTCTTCTTTCCTCACGCCGGTCTCCAATCGACGCGACGACGAATATGGCGGCAGCGTCGAGAATCGATTGCGCTATCCGCTTGAAGTATTTGAAGCGATGCGGGCTACCTGGCCGCAGCAGAAACCGATGTCCGTGCGCATCTCGGCCACCGATTGGTGTGAGGATGGCTTGAGCGAGGATGATTCCACCGCCATCGCACGGGCTTTCGTGCGCGCGGGCGCGGACCTGATCGACGTCTCGGCGGGGCAAACCACGCCGCTCGCACGCCCGGTCTATGGCCGCATGTTCCAAACCCCGCTCAGCGACCGCATTCGGAACGACGCCCGGGTCCGCACGATGGCGGTTGGCAACATCTACGAACCCGATCATGTAAACGCGATTCTAGCCGCCGGGCGCGCTGATTTGTGTGCGTTGGCGCGCCCGCACTTGTTGGACCCCAGCTGGACGCTGCGCGCTGCGGCGGAGCTCGGCCATGATGGCCCTAGCGCGCCGCCGCAATATTTGATGGGGCAAACACAAATGAAGCGGAACCTGGCGCGCCGCGAGCAGGTGGCGGGTAGAGTATGACCAGGCCTGAACGCCCCCACGCACTCGTCACCGGCGGTGGGTCCGGCATTGGCCTTGCCGTCGCGCGCGCGCTCGCCGAAGGGGGCGCCAGACTCAGCTTGGTTGGGCGAGACGCCGCGAAGATCGCGAGCGCGGCGAAAGCCATCGGCGATGCCTGCCCCATCAGCGCGGACGTAACCGATGAAGCCGCCATCCATGCGGCGTTTGAGGCCGCGCGGGCGACGCATGGCCCCATCGATATTCTGATCAGCAATGCGGGCGCCGCGCCTTCAGCCCCGTTCCGCGACACCGATCTTACGCTTTGGAACGCCACGTTGGCGGTCAATTTGACTGGGGCTTTTCTGTGCGCCCGCGCAGCTCTTCCGCATATGCTTCAGTCGAAATGGGGCCGCATCGTCAATGTCGCCTCGGTGGCCGGGTTGAAAGGCTATGCCTACGTATCGGCCTATTGCGCCGCGAAACATGGCCTGGTCGGCCTCACCCGCGCACTGGCGCAGGAAACCGCCAAGCACGGCGTGACCGTGAACGCGGTCTGCCCCGGCTATGTCGAGACCGAAATCGTCACCGAATCGATTGCGCGACTGACACGGAAGACCACTCTTGACGAAACGACCGCGCGCGCGTCCCTGGTAGCGTTCAACCCGCAGGGGCGCATGATCTCGGCGCGCGAGGTGGCGGCCATGATCGCCTGGTTGTGCGGCGAGGACGCGGCCGCTATCAACGGAGCGGCGATCCCGATCACGGGCGGTGAAATTTGATGGAGAACCGCTCTGACCTCGTACGGTTGTCGTTGCGGCTGATCACCGCCGGCCGGCTGATCGAGCGGCGCATTGACCAGATGATGCGCGCCGATTTCAGCTCAAGCATTTCGCGCTTCGACTTCCTATCCGCGCTTGACCGCCACGGGCCGCTTTCGCTTGGCGAAGTGTCGGCGTATTTGTTGGTCTCCAACGGCAATGTGACGGGCCTTGCCGCACGGTTGCGCACCGATGGCCTGATCGAGTCTCTTGCTTCAAGTGCGGACCGCCGGTTGCAAATCGTGCGGCTGACGCAAGCTGGGCAGAGCGCATTTACGAAAATGGCCAAGGCGCACCGCGCTTGCGTCGAAACGCTATTGGGCGAAGTGGCGCGTAACGACCGCAGCGCGCTGGTGGAATTATTGGATCGCGCCAAGGCGTCGGTGCGCCGCGCCGCCGAGATGGAGGCCGCGCCATGATTAACGATGCCTGGAAGGCGCAAGATTATCGCGCGACGCATTTCAATTGGGCGTGCGCGGACCGCGTCGGGCGCATCATTCTCAACCGGCCTGAGCGTAAAAATCCGCTGACCTTTGAATCGTACGCGGAACTGCGCGATCTGTTTCGCCAGCTTGCCTATGCCGAGGATTGCCGCGTCGTCGTCTTGAGCGGCGAAGGCGACAATTTCTGCTCCGGCGGCGACGTGCACGAAATCATCGCCCCGCTGACGAAGATGGATATGCCCGGCCTGCTGCGCTTCACGCGCATGACCGGGGACCTGGTGAAGGCGATGCGCGCGTGCCCGCAACCGATTATCGCCGCCATCGATGGCGCCTGCGCCGGCGCCGGCGCGATCATCGCGATGGCGAGCGATCTGCGCTACGCCACGCCAGAGGCGAAGACGGCGTTCTTATTTACGCGCGTCGGACTCGCCGGTTGCGACATGGGCGCGTGCTCTATCCTCCCCCGCTTGATCGGCCAGGGCCGCGCCAGCGAACTCTTGTATACGGGCCGCGCCATGAGTGCGCAGGAGGGCGAGGCCTGGGGCTTCTTCAACCGCATCATCGATCGCGCCGCCCTGCTTGAAGAGGCGGGCGCGCTGGCGAAAACGCTGGCCAGCGGCCCCGCTTTCGCGCACGCGATGACCAAGAATCAGCTCAACATGGAATGGAGCATGAGCCTCGACATGGCGATCGAAGCCGAAGCGCAGGCGCAGGCCATTTGCATGCAAACCAAGGATTTCGAGCGCGCCTACCAGGCCTTCGCCGACAAGCAAAAGCCCGTGTTCGAGGGCGATTGATGGCCGATTTGACTTACCTCACCTGGCCGTTTTTCGATGCGCGCCACCAACAATTGGCGAAAGGCCTCGATGATTTTCTTCGCGAGGCGCCGCTTCCCGCACACATAAGCGAAGCGAACGTCGATGAGGCCTGCGCGCGCATCTTATCGATACTCGCCGCTGGCAAGTGGCTACGGTACGCCGTCCCCGATCAGGACCGACCACTCGATGTGCGGACGATTTGCCTCGTACGCGAGAATTTGACGCGCCAATCAGGTCTCGCCGATTTCGTCTTTGCCATGCAGGGTCTGGGTTCGGGGCCCATTTCATTGTTCGGCTCGCCGGCGCAACGCACGCGCTACCTTCCCGCCGCCGCCGCCGGAGAAAAAATCGCCGCCTTTGCCCTCTCCGAACCAGAAGCGGGCTCGGACGCAGCGGCGCTGACGACAACGGCGCGTGTAGACGGCGCAGAATACGTGCTCGATGGGACCAAGACCTGGATTTCCAATGGTGGCATCGCTGACTTCTATGTCGTGTTCGCCCGCACCGGCGAGGCGCCCGGCGCCAAAGGCATCAGCGCCTTTATCGTCGATGCGGACAATCCGGGCCTCAGCACCGCCGAGCGCATCCCACTGATTGCACCGCATCCGCTGGCGACCATTGTATTTGAGCACTGTCGCATTCCACGAACCGCCTTGATCGGCGAAGCTGGCGCGGGCTTTCGCATCGCCATGGCGACGCTCGACGTCTTCCGCGCCACGGTCGGCGCCGCCGCGCT
>JANNFH010000317.1:0-6199 GCA_031379565.1 Alphaproteobacteria bacterium | reverse complement strand
CCGCTGCGCTCTGTGTGGGATCGGCGGGTTTGGGTCGTCTCTGATGGGCGCGCCCGCCTTACCCCCCCTCACCCCCCACCCCCCTCTCCGCAAGGGAGAGGGGGGGAGAGCGAGCAATGACGCAATACGTCTACTCATTCGGCGCCGGTGAAAGCGCGGGCGATGCGTCGATGAAGACGCTGCTTGGCGGCAAGGGCGCCAATCTGGCCGAGATGGCCAAGCTGGGCTTGCCGGTGCCGCCTGGGTTTACGCTGACGACGGAAGTTTGCTCGGAATTCTACAACAACGCGCGCGCCTATCCGAAGGAATTGAGCGCGCAAATGGATGCGGCGCTGGCGGCGCTGGAGGCGAAAACAGGTAAGAAATTCGGCGACGCGGCCAACCCGTTGCTGGTCTCGGTGCGTTCGGGCGCGCGCGCCTCGATGCCGGGGATGATGGACACGGTGCTCAACCTTGGCCTCAACGACGAGACGGTTGAAGGCTTGGCGCTGCTCTCCGGCGATGCGCGGTTCGCCTACGATTGCTATCGCCGCTTCATTCAAATGTATTCCGACGTCGTGCTCGAGCTCGATCATTCCGTGTTCGAGGAAATCCTCGGCGCGATGAAGGACACGCGCGATTATCGCAACGACACCGAATTGACCGCCGCCGATTGGAAGGAAGTCGTGCACGATTACAAGCGCGCGGTGGAGCGCGAGAGTGGCAAGCAATTCCCGTCCGATCCGAAACAGCAATTGTGGGGCGCGATCGGGGCGGTGTTTGCCAGCTGGATGAGCGAACGCGCTATTTTCTATCGCAAGCACAACAACATCCCCGAAAGTTGGGGCACCGCTGTCAATGTGCAGGCGATGGTGTTTGGCAATATGGGCGAGACCAGCGCCACCGGCGTTGCTTTCACGCGCGATCCGTCAACCGGCGAGAAGCGTTTCTACGGCGAATACCTCATCAATGCGCAGGGCGAGGACGTCGTCGCCGGCATCCGCACGCCTAAGCCGCTGACGAAAGCCGCGCGCGAAGCCATGAAAGAGCCAGGGCTTTCGCTGGAAGAGGCGATGCCAAAAGTGTTCGGAGAATTGACGGCGGTCTACCAAAAGCTCGAAGCCCATTATCGCGACATGCAAGACATCGAGTTCACGGTCGAACGCGGCGCGCTCTACATGCTGCAGACCCGCAATGGCAAACGCACGGCGAAAGCGGCGCTAAAAATCGCCGTCGATATGGCGCACGAAAAGCTCATCACCCAAGCGGAGGCAGTGCAGCGGATTGACCCCAGCTCGCTCGATCAATTGCTGCACCCGACCATTGCGCCAAACTATCATCGCGATCTGATTTGCAAGGGTTTGCCGGCGTCCCCTGGCGCTGCGGTCGGCGCTGTAGTGTTCGACAGCGACGAGGCGGTCGCGCGCGCGCATAAGGGTGAGGCCGTCATTCTGGTGCGCGAGGAGACCAGCCCCGAAGACATTCACGGCATGCATGCGGCCAAGGCTATCGTCACCGCGCGCGGGGGGATGACCAGCCACGCGGCGGTGGTGGCGCGTGGCATGGGGCGGCCGTGCGTCTCGGGCGCGGGCGCCATTCGTATCGACATGAAAGAGGGCGTGTTCAAAGCCGCGGGGCGGGCGATCAAGGCTGGCGAGGTGATCAGTGTGGATGGCTCGTCGGGCGAAGTGCTCTATGGCGCCGCCCACATGGTGCAACCGGAACTCAGCGGCGATTTCGCCGCGTTGATGGAATGGGCCGACACATCGCGGCGCATGAAAGTTCGCGCCAATGCGGAAACGCCGGAAGATGCGCGGACGGCGGTGAAGTTCGGCGCCGAGGGCATCGGCCTTTGCCGCACCGAACACATGTTTTTCGACGTCGAGCGCATCGCCGCCGTGCGCGAAATGATCCTCGCCGAGACCGCGCAAGGGCGCATCGCCGCTTTGGCGAAGCTCGAACCGTATCAGCGTCAGGATTTTGTCGATATTTTTCGCATTATGGGCGATCGCCCAGTAACGGTGCGGTTTCTCGATCCGCCGCTGCATGAATTCTTGCCGCACACGGAAGCAGATTGCGCCGAAGTGGCGGCGGCGATTGGCGTTGACGCAAAGAGCTTGCTGGCGCGATCGCGCGAGCTGGCGGAAGTCAATCCGATGCTGGGCTTTCGCGGCTGTCGGCTGGCGATCGTCTACCCAGAAATCTACGACATGCAGGCGCGGGCGCTGTTTGATGCGGCCTGTGATGTGGCGGCCGAGAAGGGCAAGGCGCCCAATCCGGAGATCATGATTCCGTTCGTGCTAGCCAAGCGCGAGTTGGATCTGTTGAAGGCGCGCGTCGATGCGATTGCGGCGGAGGTGTTCGCGGCCCGCAGCGCGTCAATCCCGTATCTGGTCGGCACGATGATCGAATTGCCGCGCGCGGCGCTGCTGGCGGGCGAGATCGCCGAGACAGCGGAATTCTTCTCCTTCGGGACGAATGATCTGACCCAGACAGCGATGGGTCTCTCGCGGGATGATTCAGCCCGGTTCCTGGGAACATTCGTCGAGCGCGGCGTGTTACCCCATGACCCGTTCGTCACCATTGACGTCCAGGGCGTGGGCGAGTTGGTAAGGCTAGCTGCGGAACGGGGGCGGGCGTCTCGGCCTCGGCTGAAGCTCGGAATCTGCGGTGAGCATGGCGGGGACCCGGCCTCGATCGCATTTTTCGAGCGGGTAGGCCTGGATTACGTCTCCTGCTCGCCTTTTAGGGTTCCCATCGCCCGGCTAGCGGCTGCCCAGGCCGCGCTCAGCCAACGCTAATCCGCGTCCGCCGTTCTACTTAACGTTGCGGTAGGGCCTGCCCGCGCTTGCGGCCCGGCGCCGCAGGGGTTCGCCAAACCGGCGAGCCGGCACGATCCTCGCAAAGCCTTATCCCACTTGGCCCGGAGCGTGGGAGGCCTGTTGCAGTCTAGCCGCAGGGCTGGGCCCAAAAGCCGTGAATTCACATTGATGAACAAAAAGTCAATCGCCCCGTTGTTGTGCCTCCTGTATGGCCTCTCCTTCACGCGGCATGGTGTTAAGCGCGCGTTGCTGCACCGGAACGTCCCAGTTAATTGCACGTCATCTGTGCCAATTCTGGGCGACTTTAAGCGGGGATTAATGGTTTTGGCTGTGTTCTGGCGCCGACTGTCTAGATTTGCGGGATCGGTACGGGCCCAACTTATGGTCGAGATCGAACGGAACCCTCTGGCCATGCGCCAGGGCGCGGCGACGATTGTGTGCATCGCGGCAGCTGCCGTGGCGATGCCGCTGATCTCGCATCGCGCCGCCGAGCAGCGTGCGGGCGCTGAATGGGCTGCGCGTTCGACGTCATTTCAAGCCGAGCTGCAGCAACAGCTGATCCGCGGGGAACCGGACGCGCGCGTGGAGTTGACGGCGTATCGCACCCAAGACGGTTTGCGCGCCCGCGGCACAGCGTCCTTGTTCGCCAACGGGAACACCCATGCCATGCTGGTGCAAGCCGCTTTGCGCGGACCGCTCGCGCCGCTGACGGCGGCGCCGGCTGCGCCGCCTGCGCGCTTGGTCAATGCGCGCGAGCGCGGATGCCTAGCCCAAGCGATCTATTATGAGAGCCGCGGCGAAAGCCGATTAGGCCAAACCGCCGTCGCCGAAGTGGTGATGAACCGGGTGCGCTCGCCGGCCTATCCAAACACCATTTGCGGCGTGGTTTACCAAGGTTCGCACCGCACCAGCGGCTGCCAATTCTCGTTCACATGCGATGGCTCGCTGCACAGCACCCCACGCGGTCGCGCCTGGACCGAAGCGCAATCCATCGCCACCCAAGTGGTGCAAGGCTATGCCCGTCCGGTCACCCAGCGCGCCACGCATTACCATACTCAAGCGGTCAATCCGGTGTGGTCGTCGGGCCTTGTCGAAACCACCCGCATCGGCAGCCACGTTTTTTACCGCTTCCCGAACCGCTCAGAGCGCGCGACCTACCAAGAGGCGCTGGCGCGGCGCGTCGGTGCGGGCGGCGCGCGGCGTGCGAACGAAGAATTTATCGCTGACGAGGAATTGATACCGGACGCGGCCGAGGCGCTGGCGCCGGTCGAAGCGGCGCTGCCTGAAAGCGCGGCGCCAAGCGCAACCAGTGATGCGGCCCCGGCGCCAAACACAGAGACGCCGATCACAACCGGCGCCGCACCAGAAATCGCGACCTGATCTAATCTTTCAGGAATTTCTTGAACTGCGCGCGCATCGCGTTCGGCATGAAGCGTGCGGCGAAACGTGCGCGCTCGGCTTCCTTGCCAACCATGTAGTGAATCTGGTCGCCGTGGGCGGCGTCCCATGCGCGTTCGGCGGCCATGCGCACGGGATAGATCGGCGTCTTGGCAGCCTGCAGAGCGTCGCGGAAATTGCTGTTGGATTCCGCGCTTGGCCTCGCATCTAGAATGGCGGTGTCGATGAACCACGGCATCAGGTCCGTGACGCGAATGCCGAAGCGCGCGAACTCAAGATCAAGCGCTTCGGTCAAGCCGCGCACGGCGTGCTTGGTCGCGGAATAGACTGCCATGCGCGGGGTTCCGTAAACCCCCGCGACCGAGGCGACATTGACGATGCGCGCGCCCGGGGTTTCACGCAGCAGCGGCAACGCCATGTAAACGCCGTTTAGGACGCCTTTTAGGTTCACATCGACGACGAGGTCGGATTCTTCCGGCGCCACGTCCTCAAAAAAACCGCCGCGCGCAATACCGGCGTTGTTGAACAAGACATTCAGACGCCTGCCGGTGGCTTGCCCAAAAGCTTCGACCGCGCGCGCCCAGCCAGAACGTTCGCGCACATCAAACACCATCGACAGCCGCTGGCCCTCGGGCAGGCTCGCCGAGGTTTCTTCGAGGCCCTGGCTGTCGATGTCGAACAGACCGACAAACCAGCCACGCTCGGCGAACAGTTGCGCCGTGGCGCGGCCGATGCCCGAGCCGGCGCCGGTCACAAAAATCGATTTCTGCTGCTCTCGCGCCATAAAAATCAGTTCGGCTTGTTTCGAGCCGAGGTCAAGCGCGGCGCAAGCTGCGGTGCAGCCGGGGGCGCCATATTGGCGAACCAAAGTCCGCGACAAGGGCCTATGGCGGCTCCTTGGAATTTGCATCGGCCCCTGAACGTGACGAAGATGCTGCATTACGTAGGAGCGCGCGCCCATGGCCGAACCGCACTTCAAAATCGTGTTCATTCTCTATCCGCGCATTACGCAACTGGATTTTACCGGACCCTACGAAGTGCTGGGTCGGATGCCTGGCGCTGAGATCGTGGTCGCATCCAAGGATGGCGGGACGCTGACGTCCGAAATGGGTTTGCAATTCGCCGGGCTTACGCGGCTCACCGATATCGGCGCTTGCGACATGATCATGATCCCGGGCGGGCCCGGGCAAACCGAGGCGATGCTCGATGCTGAATTCATGGCCGAGGTGAGGCGGCTGGGCGGAGGCGCGCGCTACGTAACCTCCGTGTGCACCGGCTCGCTGATTCTCGCGGCTGCCGGATTGCTCAAGGGCAAGCGCGCCGGCAGCCATTGGGCCTACCGCGATTTGCTGGCCGCGTTTGGCGCCATCCCCGATCCGGCGCGGGTGGTGCGCGACGGCAATGCGATCAGCGGCGGGGGCGTCACAGCGGGCATCGACATCGCCCTCGCCATTGTGGCCGATCTCGCCGGCGATGAAGCGGCGAAGATGATTCAGCTGATGATTGAATACGCTCCGGCGCCGCCGTTTGACAGCGGCAGGCCGGAAACCGCGTCGCCTGAAACGCTGGCCGCGGTAAAGGAGCGGTTCGCCGCGTTCGCGCATGCTCGGCGTGAGGCGGTCGAGCAACTCACAGGAGCGAATTGATGCTGCAGCTCAGGCCGAATTGTGAATGCTGCGACCGCGATCTGCCGCCATCAAGCGGCGAAGCGCGCATCTGTACGTTCGAGTGCACTTTTTGCGCCGCGTGCACGGAAAATATTCTGAACGGCGCGTGCCCGAATTGCGGGGGAAATTTGGTCGCGCGACCGATCAGGCCCGCGGAGAAATTGGCGAAATACCCGGCGTCGGCGAAACGTGTGCTTCGGCAACAGCCGTGCGGCTGATTTGAGGGCGGCGCGCACAACGGCGCCCTTGCTGGGCTTCAGAGGGTGGCATAGATTGAGCGGGATTGAGGGCTGATCGGGCGCACGACCCGCCCGGATCGGGATCGCCTTCCAG
>JANNFH010000251.1:0-5206 GCA_031379565.1 Alphaproteobacteria bacterium | reverse complement strand
AGGCGGCGACGATGAGTTTTTGGCGCGTGCGGCCGAAGCCATCGCGCGGTGTTTCGCGATTACGCACGTGACGCTGCAAGTGGAAGCGACGCGCCGGGACGATTGCGCGGAGTGCGACTGAGGTAGGGAGGGCCGATCGCGCGCGCGACCTTGCACCTCTCCCCTTGTGGGAGAGGGATCGCAAGCACGACACATCCGCGTCGCTGGCGTCGGTGAGGGGTGTCAGCGCACATGCGCGAGCCCAGCACTTTCACCCCTCATCCGTCATCGCTTCGCCATGACACCTTCTCCCACAAGGGGAGAAGGTCATTCCGCCCAGCTCTTCAGCAATTGATGCGCGATCGCGAATGGCGGAGGGCAGAAGCAATCGGGGTGTTTGCCGGCAAGCATGGCGCGGGCTTCCGCGTGGGTAAACCAGCGGGCGCTTTCAAGCTCGGTTTCATCGACCTTGATGGTTTCATTCTCGACATCACAGATGGCGCCAATCATCAAGGAATGCGGAAACGGCCAAGGCTGGGTCGAATGCAGGCGCACTTCGCGCACAATCAGGCCCGCCTCCTCCAACGTCTCGCGCGCCACCGCTTCTTCAATCGCCTCGCCGGGCTCGATGAAACCGGCAAGCGCCGAATGCATGCCGCGTGGCCAAGCGCGCTGGCGGCCGAGCAAGCATTTGTCGCCGTGCGTCGCCAGCATGATCACGACCGGATCGACGCGCGGGAAATGCTCGCGCGAACAGGCCGGGCATTCGCGTTTCCAGCCCGCCTCGACGATGCGCGACTGAACCCCACAATTGGCGCAGAATCTATTCTTGGCGTGCCATTCGAAGATGGCTCGGGCGCAGCCGAGGGCAGCGAGATCGTCGCGGCCCAGGCGCGGGCCGATGGCGCGCAATTCGTCGAAGCGACCGAGCTCGCGCAGCGGCGCCTGATCGGCAATCTCCAGCGCGAAATGCGCGGCGCGTTCGCAGTCAAGGCCGAGAAACAATAGCGGCGCATCGGGCAGCGCGATGCCGGCGCGCGCGTGAGCGCCAAGCCAGCCGGCCTCGGCGCGGCCCTCCGTTTCGATGACGAACAGGCGATGCTCGAAGAACGGAATCAGCCGTGTCTGGGGCGCCGCCAGCGCGGAAGTGAGCCAGTCGGCGTCGCGGCGCAAATGCGCGGCCCGGTCGAGCGGCGAGCGAGTGAAGGCGTTGGGGTTTTGCGGGAGCAGCATTTTCGATGGGCGTGCGCCTATCCCGGCTTCCTAAAGCGCATGGCGAATTGATCGGTGTGGCCGCGGATGTCGCCTTCGAACACTTGGATCGCGCGGTTGTCGGCGGGGTTGCGGAGCACGTCGGTCTCGCCGTCATAGACAAAGCCCGCTGCTTCCAATTGGCGGCGTACACTGGCTTGATCAATGCGGTGCAGGCTGGCGGGAACGCTCATATCGCTGCCATCGATTGCGGCGTGATCAATGAGGATGACCGCGCCGCCGGGCTTCAGCGCGGCGAACATGTCGCGATTGATTTGCGCGGCATCGACGTTGAGCTGCGGCAGGAAGAAGTCGTGATAGATTTGCGAAATGAAGATCGTGTCGAGCGGCTCAGGCACGGTCCAGCCCTGATAGCCTTCCTGGACGACGACGATGTTTTGGTACTGTGGCGCGACATCGAGGATGGCGCGGCGGCGCGTGAGCGTGTTGGGGCGGTCGATGCCGTAGACGCGCCCGCCCTCGCCCACCGCCACCGCGAACAGGCGCGTGTAATAGCCCCCGCCCGGGCCGACATCAGCGACCCGCTGGCCAGGCGCGATGCCGGCAAAGGCCAGTATTTCGGCGGGGTGGCGCGCTTCGTCGCGGGCGTGATCGGCTTCGGGTCGGCGCGGATCGGCAAGGGCGGCGGCGAACGTTGGCGCTGACGCGGCCTCGGGCGCGGGTGTGGCCATCATTATACCTGGAACAACCCCGCCGGCGCAGGCGCCGATCACCAAGCACATCGCCAGTCCGCCTAGAAATCCCCGCATGCCATTCTCCCTTGTCCAAGGGCTATGTAGCGCCCGGCGGGCGCGCTGTCTGCGGGTCTTGCCGGCGTGTGAACAAATGGAAAAGGCTTCGGGCTAGAATTAAGCCCATGATTCCCGTGACCCCCGATCTGGCGCTCGATGAGCGTGACCTTGAGGAACGCTTCGTGCGGGCAAGCGGTCCGGGCGGGCAAAACGTCAACAAAGTCTCGACGGCAGTGGAATTGCGGTTTGACCTCGGCGGCCATTCGGCGCTGCCGGAAGATGTGCGCGCGCGCCTGGCCCGGCTGGCCGGCCGCCGGCTCACCAATGAGGGCGTGATCGTGATCCAGGCGGTCACGCACCGCACCCAGGAACGCAACCGCGCCGACGCGTTGGCCCGGCTGGTGGACTTGGTCGCGCGCGCGGCGGTGCGGCAAAAGCCCCGCCGCCCCACGCGCGTGCCAAAGGCGGCCAAGCAACGCCGGCTCGACCACAAGACGCGCCGCGGCGACGTGAAAGCCAAGCGCGCGCGCCCAGGCGCGGACGACTAGCCTGGCTTCCTAAACCGCAGCACGAATTGATCGGTATGGCCGCGGATGGCCGGATCGAACACACTGGCGGTGCGCGGGTCAGCGGGGTTGCGCAGAAAATCGCCCTCGCCGTCGAACACAAATCCCGCTGCTTCCACTTCCTGACGCACAATGGCCTGGTCGATGCGATGGTTCGCGGTGTCCTCGGTTTGAACTGGCGAACCAGCGACGGCGGAATGGTCGATGATGATGTACGCGCCGCCCGGCTTGAGCGCGGCGAAGGCAGTGGCGTTCATGGCGTTGCGATCGCCCATGTTGTAGGAGGCTATGGCGAGGTCGTGATAATTCTGCGCTGTAAACACAACATCCAGCGGCTCGGGAAAACTCAGCGCATCGTACAGCGTGCGCGACATCACCGCGTTCGGATATTGCGCGGCGACGGGCAGGATCGGGGTCTCGTACTCACCGGCCACGCCATCAGGGCGAATGACCGGATAGACGCGCCCCGTTTCGCCCACGGCGACCGCAAACAGCCGCGTGAAATAGCCCCCGCCAGGAAGAATATCGGCGACACGCGCGCCTGGCCTGATTTCGGCGAAGGCCAAGGTTTCTCCCGGATGGCGGGCGGCGTCACGCGCTGCGTCTTCCGCCGGTCGGCGCGCATCGGCGATGGCGGCGACGATACTCGGCGCATCGGCGCTAAGCGCCACCGGCGCAGGTGCTGAATCCTGAGTAGCCACCGGTTGTGAGCACGCGGCGAGCGCAAGCAAGCCGGCGATGAGCAGTCTTTTCATAAATGGTCCCTCCGGCGCACGGTCTAACTTGTCAGGCGGGCCGCGTCAGCCTGCGCTGCGACCAACCGGCGCCCCGATACGTCCGGGCGCGATCAAGAGAGTGTGAAACTTGGCGCCCTTGCGATTGCGGCCGGCCCGACCGACCCTAGCCGACGGCGCCGACGCGAGGGACAGGACATGACAACATTTTGGGCCGCACTGACTGGTTTGGCGCTGGCCGCGTGCGCGAATGGAGCCGCCATGGGGCAAACCGATCAAACGGGCGCGCCAGCGCCACCGGCGGCGCAGGCTTCGCCCTGCGCGGCGGCGGAATTCCGGCAGATGGATTTCTGGGTCGGGACCTGGGACGTGCGCTGGGACGAAGGCGGCGGCACGCCAGCAGGCAGCGGGACCAACATTATCACCCGCGAATACGATAATTGCGTGATCCAGGAAGCGTTCGATGGAGGCCCGGCGACCGGCAATCTGATCGGCCATTCGGTCTCGACCTTTCACGCACCCCTGGGCAAATGTCGTCAGACCTGGGTGGACAATCAAGGTGGCTATTTTGCCCTCGTTGGCGGGCAAGAGGGCGCCGATTTCGTGCTGACCTCCTACCGCGTCTCAGACAACACCCCGGCGCAACGCATGGTGTTCACCGACCTCCACGCTAATTCGCTGACCTGGCGCTGGCAGCGCACGGCGGACGGCGGCGCAACTTGGAGCGATTCCTGGGTGATCTATTACACCCGCCGCGCCGGCTGACCGGCGCCCACAAACGCCGCGCTTGCCTCGCGCGCGAAGACTGGCAAGGTAGCGGCAAATCGCCGAAACGGCGAGCATGGGAGGCGCGCGATGGCTCGAATTGCATTGGTCACGGGTGGCACGCGCGGAATAGGCAAGGCGATCTCGGCGCGGCTGAAGGCGGATGGCTTCAAGGTCGCGGCGAATTACGCTGGCAACAGCGAAGCCGCCGAGGCGACGGCCAAGGAATTGGGCGTCAGCGTCTACAAATGGGATGTCGGCGATGAAGCCCAATGCCGTGACGGCATTGCCAAGGTAGAGGCCGAGCTCGGGCCGGTTGACGTGCTGGTCAACAACGCAGGCATCACCAAGGACGGTTTCTTCCACAAAATGAATGCCGAGCAATGGCGCGAAGTCATCCGCGTCGATCTCGATTCGCTGTTCTACATGACCCGGCCCGTGATCGAGGGCATGCGCGGGCGCGGGCACGGGCGCGTCATCAACATCTCGTCAATCAACGGCCAAAAAGGCCAGGTCGGCCAAGTCAATTACTCGACCGCGAAAGCCGGTATGATCGGCTTCACCAAAGCCTTGGCGCAGGAATGCGCGAACAAGGGCGTGACTGTGAATTGCGTCGCGCCGGGCTATATCAACACCGACATGGTGGCCGCGGTACCCGAAGAAGCGCTGAAGAAAATTATCGCCACGATCCCGGTTGGCCGCCTCGGCAAGGCCGAGGAGATCGCGCACGCAGTGGCGTTCCTGGCCTCCGACGGCGCTGCGTTCATGACCGGCGCCACGCTCACCATGAACGGCGCGCAATATATCGCCACCTAACAGGCTCTTGAAAAAAGTCTCGAGCGCCAGCGCTGCCCCCCTCCGATCGCTGCGCGATCACCTCCCCCGTAAACGGGGGAGGAAACCAGCGCCAGCACTTTGCTCCCCCGTCAACGGGGGAGCTGTCGGGACGCGCAGCGGACCGACTGAGGGGGGAGCAAAGCGCAAGTCCGCCATTTACCTACCCACTGCTCAACTTTCTGGCTTGAACACGTATTCGAGCTTGAGGCCGTCGGGATCGGCGAAGAACACGGCGTAATAGCCCGCGCCATAGCGCGGATAATCCGCCGGCGCATCGAGAATAACAGCGCCGATCCGTTGCAGCGACGCGTACATCGCATCG
>JANNFH010000219.1:0-7427 GCA_031379565.1 Alphaproteobacteria bacterium | reverse complement strand
TGCTTTACGCCGTCCTCGGCTTCCACCGAGAACGAGAAATTGAGCGCATCGCCATGCCAGGTGCGGCGCTGCATGGTTCCGTCGCAGACGACGCCGCGGGTTTCGAGCGCAACGCCAATCGAGGCGCCGAGCGCGACATCGCCGATCGGCATGCCTTGCGGCGCGGGTTCTGCGCGCGGATCGGCCTTGCGTGCGGCTTTGATCACCGCTTTCAGATCTTTCGGCTGGTGGATGGTGACTTGCACCAATTCCGGAGTGCCGCGGCGCAGTTTTTTCGGCGCGAACGCGGTGGCGTCGGCGGGCGCGCTGGGGGCTGGAGCGGCTGCGCTTCGGCTCATGGCCACGGCTTCGCCTGGATCGGAGTCTCGCTTGCGCGCGGGCGCGGGGGCTTGCGGCGCGGGGGCCGGACTGCCGGTCACGAGCGGCGTTTCGCGCTCCTCGGCCTCGGGCTGTAGCAGCGTCGGCGGTTCTGGCGCGGGCGGCATCGAAGGCGCAGGCATCGGCGGCGGCGGTTCGTCCGCTGGCGCTTCGGCGGCGGACGCCTCGCTTTCCTCGCGCGGGACGCTGGCGGCGTAGGTATCGCTTGCAGCGGCATCCTCTTCGACAGTTGCGCCGCCGACCTCGTCCACGGATGCGGATTCGTGTGCGAGGGGCGCCGGTTCAGCGGCTTCCTGTTCCGTGTCTTGCGCTTGGGTTTCCGAGTGCGGGGCGGGCGTTTCGAGCTTGGCTTCTTCCACTGTCGCGGGGGCGGAATCCTGGCCTGCCTCCAGCGCGCCGCCCGGCGCGCCGGTCTCGCCTTGGCGACGGCGCGCCATTTCGGCGGCGCGCATGCGGGCGTCTTCCAGCGACATCGCCGGCCAGGACTCCGGCAAGAACGCGAACGCCGCGCGAGCGTCGGCCTCCACCAGGATCAATTGCGCGCGCTGAAGCCGGCTGGCCAGATTTTGGAGCAGCGCCACGTACACGGCGTCCTCGCTGGCGGCAAGGCTCAGGATCAGGCCGACATTGGGTGCGCCGGCCGCGGCGGCGCTGACCGCTTCCTGATCGCCCAGAGCCCCGGTATCAATCGGCTCAAGCCCAAAAGCCTCGCCGACTTCCGCTGCGGCGCCCGCGTCCGCCGCGGCGGCCAAGACATATCCGTTCGACATAAGACCCACCCTCCAGGGCAGGATTTAGGGCGCCGGTGGCGCTTGGGGCAAGGCGTGTGCTGAAAACACGTTCGTGAAACCGCGAAATATGACCTAAGCTGGCGCGGCAGGAGAGGTCCAGAATGCGCTTTGCTTTGCTTTTCGCCGCGTTAGCCTCGGCTGGGTGCTCTACGCCCTGTCCCAATGCCAGCGCCGTGGCGATGACGCGGAATTTCGTCTGCGCTGACGGTTCTGAACTTGTTGTCACCTTCAATCCGCAACCTGCCTTTGCCCATGTGGTGCAGGAGGGGTTCGCCCCGATTGACCTGCCGACAGACATCACTGGCTCAGGTTATCGCTACGCCGAGGGCGGCGCGGAATTGCGCGGACGCCCTGGCGCGGGCACGCATTGGACGCGCCCGGGCGCGGAAGAGACACTCTGTCGCGAGGCGCGCTGAGGCCTCTCGCCTTAAAAAGCTCGCGAGCCATGGCTTTGTTATCGGCGCCCGTAGGACGCGCCGGCTTTTGAATGGAGAATTACGATGCGTGCAAATATGTTCGTGCTGGCCATGGCCGGCGCTCTGGCGCTGGCGAGCTGTGAGACGGCCGGTGGTTATGGCGGCGCGCCGCGCACGCAATTGTCGCAATGCACCCGCAACGCGCTAATCGGCGCGGGCATTGGCGCGGTGATCGGCGCGGCGCAAGATTCGCGCAACAACCGGGTCGAGAACGCTGCTTTGGGTGCGGCGGTTGGCGGCGCGGCCACTTATGGCGTGTGCCGCATGTTGGCCGCGCGCGAGCAGCAGCGCGTCGAGAACGCCTATTATCAATCGCTCAATAGCGGCCAAGGTGTGAACGATAGCTGGCAAAGCGATCAGGGCGCGCCGCGTAATCTCGCCGTCGCCGCACCGCAAGCCGCGCCCGGTTATGGCGGCGAGTGCCGGCGGGTGAACGCGACCGTCTCCGATCCGCAATACGGCAATCAGCAATTGCCGACGGAAACCTTCTGCCGCAATGCGAGCGGCCAGTGGGTTCCGGCTTAGTCTTTTAGCCGACACACCAGTAGGCCGGCGGGTGAAACCGCCGGCCTTTGTGCTGTCCAACCCCAGCAAAACACTCTTTCCGCGGACCTCGACGGCGTGAGCGCGCAACGCTATATCGCGCCCCTCCCATTCCTGAAGGAACGCGACCCCATGGCTGCCCAACCGGCGCAATACATTTTCTCGATGCAGGGTCTGTCGAAGACCTATCCCGGCGGCAAGAAGGTGTTCGAGAACATCTGGCTGTCGTTTTTTCCCGACGCGAAGATCGGCGTTGTCGGCGTCAACGGTTCCGGCAAGTCGACGCTGATGAAAATCATGGCCGGGATGGATAAGGATTTCACCGGCGAAGCCATGCCCATGCCCAACACCAAGATGGGCTATCTGGAGCAGGAACCGCACATCGACGAGACCATCAGCGTGCGCGAAAATGTCGAGGCGTGGTGTGAGGAAAAGAAGTTACTCGGGCGTTTCAATGATGTCTCGATGGCGTTGGGGGAGAATTACACCGACGCGCTGATGGAAGAGATGACGGCGCTGCAGGAGCAGATCGACGCGTCAGACGCGTGGGACATCGACTCGAAAATCGAGATGGCGATGGAGGCGCTGCGCTGCCCCCCCGACGATGCCGACGTGACCCAGCTTTCTGGCGGCGAGCGGCGGCGGATTGCGCTGTGCCGGCTGCTTTTGTCGAAGCCCGATATGCTGTTGCTGGACGAGCCGACCAACCACCTTGATGCGGAAAGCGTCGCGTGGTTGCAGCATCATCTCGAAGCGTTTCCGGGCTGCGTGATCCTGGTTACGCACGACCGCTACTTCCTCGACCAAGTGACGAAATGGACGCTTGAGCTCGATCGCGGCAAGGGCATTCCCTACGAGGGCAATTATTCGGCGTGGCTGGAAGCGAAAGCCAAGCGCTCTGAACAAGAATCCTCGGAAAGCGAAGGGCGCAAGAAAGCCTTGTCGCGCGAACTGGAATGGGTGCGGCAGTCTCCGAAAGCGCGGCAGGCCAAGTCGAAAG
Source organism: Alphaproteobacteria bacterium (assembly GCA_031379565.1). Lineage (GTDB taxonomy): Bacteria > Pseudomonadota > Alphaproteobacteria > Caulobacterales > Aquidulcibacteraceae > Vitreimonas. The sequence goes on along the minus strand of JANNFH010000219.1, from coordinate 4,239 downwards.
CGCGGATGTCACGCTATGAGGAGATGGCGGCGGAAGCAGAGCGCGAGAAGCAGACGTTCGCCACCATCCAGATTCCGCCGGGGCCGCGTCTTGGGCACAATGTGATCGAGTTTAGCGGACTGAAGAAAGCCTTCGGCGATAAATTGCTGATCGACGGCTTGAGCTTCAAGCTGCCGCCGGGTGGCATTGTCGGCATTATCGGCCCGAACGGGGCGGGCAAATCGACGCTGTTCCGCATGATCACGGGCGATCAAGAGCCGGACGAAGGCAAGATCATTCTCGGCGAAAGCGTCAAACTCGGCTTCGTCGATCAATCGCGCGATAGCCTCGACGGCAAGAAGAATGTCTGGGAGGAAATTTCCGGCGGGCTGGATGTGATTGTCGTTGGCAATCGCGAGATTCCCTCGCGCACCTACGTCTCGAGCTTCAATTTCAAGGGCGGCGATCAACAAAAGAAAGTCGGGCAGCTCTCTGGCGGAGAACGCAACCGGGTGCACTTGGCGAAAACCTTGCTGACCGGCGCCAACGTGCTGCTGCTCGATGAGCCGACCAACGATCTCGACGTCGAAACGCTGCAAAGCCTGGAAGCGGCGCTGGAAGATTTCGCCGGCTGCGCCGTGGTGATCAGCCACGACCGCTGGTTCTTGAACCGGTTGGCGACGCACATTCTGGCGTTCGAGGGCGATTCACACGTCGAATGGTTCGAAGGTGATTTCGATTCTTATGAGGAAGATAAGAAACGGCGGTTAGGCGCGGACGCGCTTATACCGCACCGGATTAAGTATCAGAAGTTTGCGCGGTAGTGGCGACGATCCCCAACTTCGAGCGCGCTGTTGTGGAGCAGCAGAAGCTCTCTGGATACTTGCTGAACCTCAGTCATCCGAAGGGCGGCCCAAAGGCCAGATTTTTCCTGGTTAACGGGTTCACGAACGAAACCTTGGAACGCGCTCTCAGGACCCATGCCGCTGGCGCCGAAGCCATTGTGAGAACCACGCCATATAGCGTATTGTACGCCGTGGAGCGGCCCCTGGAGATGCCGCTCGGCGGTTTGCGGCAGGTGCGGGCGGTCTGGGAGGTCAGAAATGGCGAGACTGTCCCTCGCCTCGTAACCGCCTATCCTGTGGAGCCGCTGGCATGAGCGCCGGAATTGCAGAGCATGACGTGGTCGTCCTCACCCGAGACATGCCGGCGCACAACCTTGTGGCGGGCGATGCGGGCGTGGTGGTTTCGATCCACGCTGATCCAAGCGGCGCGCTGTCGGGTTATCTGCTCGAATTGTTTGCCGTCGATGGCTCAACGATCGCCGTCGTGGATGTCTCGGCGGATTCCGTGCGGAAGGCGCGCCACAGCGACCTCAGCCACGCCCGCCCGGTGGCGGCGGAGTAAGCGATGCGCCGCTTGGGCGTGAGTGAGATTGTTTCGAGTAGGATCAAGTTTCAGAAATTCGGAAGGTAGGAACTGCTGTGCAGTGAAGGACAGCCGCGATTTGCGGAGAGGGGCTTTTCGAGAGCCATCCTAAAGTCGATCAATAAACGCTCTGATGCTGGGCCACGACCATGAAGTTACGGACTTTGTCTCGTAAGGGGGAGGTACGCGCCGCGCGCTTCCGTTGCCGTCCAAGAACAGCACGGGTATTCCCTCCTCGATAGCGCATCGAATTTCCCAAAGCTGACCGTCCGCCTTGGCCGTATTGCTGGTAATGATCGCAATCACTCCGTCACAACCTTTTATGCGGCTTCTGCAGTTCGTCTTCCACGCAGAATCCCAAGCCTGCTTGACTGACATGTCGACGAGTTCGAATGGCGTTTGTTCATTGCGCGCTTGCCCAACAAGCATTGTCCTGAGGTTGGCGTCTTCCATTGCGAATGAGGTGAAAATTCTCTTGGGCATAGTCTGGCTCCACAGGGGCGGAACCAATGGTGAACGATTCGCCTGGGGTTGCAAGATGTCCCGTTGCTTTTACCTAAGGTTGTGAAAGGCATTGCCGCCCGCATCATCCGATGCCATAATCCGTGCCATGCGCACCACGCTCGCCCTTGACGACGCGCTCCTCGCCGAAGCCGCGGCGCTCACTGGCCTCGGCGAAAAAACCGCGCTTGTGCGCGAGGCGTTGAAAGCACTGATCGAGCGGGAATCCGCGAGGCGGCTGGCGCGGTTGGGCGGGAGCGATCCGAAGGCGAAGCCGCCGCCGCGCCGGCGGTCCGCCTAAACAATGATCCTGGTCGATACCTCGATTTGGATCGATCATTTTCGCGCCGCCGATTCCCAGCTCGTTGCGCTGCTCACGCGCAACGAAATTCTCTCGCACCCCTTCGTCATCGGTGAGATCGCGCTGGGCAGCGTGAGCAAGCGCGCCGAAGTGCTGCGCTATCTCGACAATCTGCCAGCAGCCGTCGCGGCAACGAACGACGAAGTGAGGGTGTTCATCGAGCGGCGCAAACTTGCGAACACTGGGCTCGGCTATGTTGATGTGAGCCTGCTCGCTTCGGCGGCGCTCACGCCCGGCGGCGCGCTCTGGGCGCGTGACAAGAATTTGCGCGCGGCGGCTGTGCGGTGCGGCGTTGCGCCGAAGCATGCGCTTAGCTGAATCACCCTCACCGCGCCAGCAAATCCAGCAACAACCCGTAATCGTCGTCCATCAACCCATTGCGCCGCGCGCGCGCGACGGCTTCGCGTCCCGCATCCGCGGTGCGCGGGGCCCAGGCGGCGAGGGCGTCGCAGCGCGATGAATTGGGGGCTTCGCGTCGCGCGAGGGCGAGAGATGCGAGTTGCCCCACATAGCGGCCCACGCCTTCGCGCACCTCGCGTTCACCGCCGCCGCTGGCGGCCGCGTTCATCGCGCCGATCTCCAGCGCGCCGACCAGGCCGGCGTCGAGCACCTGCCGCATTGGCACGTGGCAGGCGAAGCTGTCGCCGAGCGCGTTCGACCAGCTTTCGGTGGCGGCATCGACTTGATCCGCATTGGGCCTGCCGGCGAGCAAGGCGGCAAACGCGCCGCGGCTGGCGGCGTCGGCATAGCGCGGCGCGGGCAAAGTGTTGGGTAGCGTCGCGCAGGCGGCGAGGGCGAGGAGGGCGAGCAAGGAAAGAGGGCGCATCGGGTTTCCTCTGGCGATTGGATGGCCACAGATTTGGGCCGGAAAGGCGGCAAAGACTGGCGAGCGTAGTTCGCGCAGCGCATCGGAATTGTCCACAGGGGCAAATCAGTTCACTCTCCCTAATCGCTAGCATTGTTGCGGATGCGATCCGTAAGCGCGGAGCGGGAAACGTGAGAGCACACAAATACGAGCCGTTGCAGGCCCATCTTCATCGGCGCAAGGGGCGTCCGGAAATCCTTGCGTTCGAGGAAATCGAGGCGATCATCGGTAAGACGCTGCCGAGGAGCGCCGAGGTCCATCGCTCGTTCTGGGCCAACGACAACGAAGGCTATCATAGCCATGCGCGCTCCTGGATGGGCGCGGGCTACCGGGTCGCCTATGTCGACCGCGACGAGAAGGTGGTTCGCTTCGAGCGCACGCGGTAGCGCGCGGGCCTGGGGGCGCACCCTGGGAGGCGAACGTCATGGGTATTTTGGACAATGTCATCGGCGCGTTGGCGGGGAAGGCCAAGGCGAAGGCGAAGGTCTTGCCTCGGCGGTGACGCACATGCTTGGCGAGGAATCCGGCGGTCTCGGCGCCCTGGTGGGGAGGTTCCAACAGGCGGGCATGGGCGATATGATCCAGTCCTGGATCTCCACTGGCCCTAACCCAGCCATCAACGCAAGCCAGCTGCAAGTGGCGCTCGGCTCGACCATGGTCCAGCAATTGGCCCAGCGCGCGGGCATCGATCAAAACGCGCTGCTGAGCGGTTTGTCGCAGCACTTGCCGGCGCTGATTGACCAACTCACGCCCAACGGCGCACAGCCCAGCGCCAACGCGCTGCAAGGCGCGCTCGGTGGTTTGCTTGGACAGATGCTGGGCGGGCGCTCCTTCTAGATCACGGGTGCGCGCCGCACTTGCGCGCGCGTGGGCGCTTGCGTTCTCCTGGCGCTTTCTGAGTCGGGGGAGTTCATGGCTAGGATCATGCGGGCGGCGTTGATTGCCATGATCGCATCTGTTCTTTCGCCCGCTTCGGCGGAAGAGGGGATGTGGACGTTTGACAATGTCCCCGCTGCGCGGATGCAGAGCGAACTGGGCTGGGCGCCCGATCGCGCTTGGCTCGACCGGGTCATGCGCGCGACGGTGCGGTTGCCGACGTGCTCGG
>JANNFH010000217.1:0-3791 GCA_031379565.1 Alphaproteobacteria bacterium | reverse complement strand
CGGTGACGATTGGGGCGATGGACATGGGCTCAACTTTCCTTCACGCGACGAGGTCCACGCGAACACCGCGCCACGATTGAAGTCCAAGTGGGCGCGCGGGGCGCTGCGCCGCGCCGGTTTCGGCGCTTGCTTCCGCATCGTCGCGTGCCGCGCGATTTTCCGCGGGGCCGGCATCGTCAGGGTTCTGACTTCGGTCCGAGAGATCGAAGCTAAGGCCGCCCTCGGTGAGTTCGAGGCCCGCCGATTGCAGCGCTTGCTCAAGATCGCGGGCGTGGCGCGACAATTCGGCGAGCGCTTGGGGGCTGTCTGCGCCAACCGTCGCGGTCACGCGATGATCGCGCGACACTTCGAGCCGGATTTCGACGCGGCCAAGCTCAGGCGGATCGAGCCTCAATTCGAAGCGCGTGCTCTCGCCATTGAAACGGCGGATGATCTCGCGGCTCACCTGCACGACCGCTGGCGCGACTTGCCCCGCGGAGTCGGCGGACGCTAAAACCGGTGTGGCGTGGGCGGGCATAAGGCTGGAGGTTGACACAGGCAACGCTGAAGCAGGCTGCGGCGCCTCGTGCTGCGCTAACAACAAAGCAAAATTCTCTCGCGGCGGCGCTGTCTGCGCAGCAGCGGGCGCGGGCGCGGCCTTGCCTTGCGCATTCGGTTTGGCCCCGGCGCCGGCGCTCGCGTCCGCGTTACCGGCATTGGCGGGGGCGATCGGGGCCTTGGGCGCATCAACGGCTTTGATGCGGCGCGTGTCGTTGGTGGCAGGCGGCGGCGCCTGTGGAGATAAAGGGGGGACCAATGTCGGCGTCGCAGTTTGCGCGGTCACCGCCCCGTCTGGGGGCGTCTGCGTCTGCGCCGCAGCTGGCGCCGGTTGTTCGTTTTCCGTTGACGGAGGTGTGGGTTGCACGGCTTCGCCGTCTGACTGGGTTGTCATCGACGCGTTCGCCTTCGCGCCCGCGTTCGCCGTGTCGCCGGCTGCGCTCTTCGGTTGGGCGGGCGCAACGGCGTGTGGGGCGAGCGCGGCCATACCGATGTCTGCGCGCGTTGTTGGCGGCGCGGATTCTGAATTCCCTGGCGCTGGTGTGGCCTCGGCGTCGGGCGCCGGCGTAGCGGCGGCGAAGCTGGCGAGTATTTGGATCAGTGCCGGCTGGGCCGACGGTGGCGGCGGCGCGCTTGCCGCCAGGGCGAGTGCGTCATCCGGCTCATCCGCTTGCGCTGGTGCATCGTCCTTGTCCGCGTCTCCGAGCGCTTGTGATTCAGGCTCGGCGCGGCCTGCCGGCGTGGCGGCGTCCAAATGATCGTCAAAGCTGCGCTCGTTCGCATTGGCCTGGGCGCCATCGGGCGCACGCGCGGGCGGCGGCGCGGCCATTTCGACGACGGCGTCGGCTCCCACTTGCATGCGTCCCCCAAAGCCAACCGCACCCAAGGCGGGCGGAAAGGCGCTTAGCCATGAGCAAGCGGCGGGCCAAGTTGGTTACCAATAAATATTGCAATAAAACAAATACATATGACATCAGCGTCGGCGCGATTGCGTCGTCCATTAGGCAAAACCCGCCGCGGGCCGGGCAGGTTTTGCCGAGTGGTTAATGAGTGGCGCCAGGTTTGCGAGGGAGACCAGCGAAGCGCGTGCCGGGCCATGGCCCAAAGCCGCGTCGCCGGGAGGTTAGGTGTGTCTTTTCAGACCGATAGGCGCGTTGAGCTGAGATTGGCGCCGGCGAAACCCACTCGGCAATTTCCGCCGGGCGCTGGGCCGAATCTACCGAGGGCGCGCCAATGACCGGCCTCAGCAGCATCCTGCTGAGCGGCCTGAGCGCTATGCGCGCCAGTCAGACCAGCATGGGCGTTACCTCCCAGAACATCGCCAACGCCAACACCCCCGGCTACGTCCGCACCGACGTTACATTGGCGCCCCGCACCAATTTCGGCCTTGGCGGCGGCGTTGAAATTGCCGGCATACGGCGCGCCGCTGACCGTTTCCTGGCCACCGCCAGCTATGTCGCCGAGGCCGCGCGCGGCGCGGCGGCGGCGCGCTCCGATATTCTCTCCCGAGCTCAAGCCAGCTTCGGCGATCCCAACCAAGGCGCGTCTGTGTTCGCCACGCTTGATCAATTCTGGTCGGCGATGACTGAGGTCGGCGTCGATCCTTCATCCACATTGCGGCGCGACGACGCCGTCAGCGCTCTGCAGACCATGTACGCCGAAATCGAGCGCGTGGGCGCTTCGATTCAATCTTTGGTCTCGGAGGCCGATCAGCGGATTGGAGATTCCGTCGGCGAGGTTCAAAGCTTGATCAACCAAATCGCGGAGCTCAATGGCGAAATTCGTTTAACCTCAGTTTCCGGGGCCGACGCGAGCGCGGCCGAAAACGCGCAATCGGCGCTGATCGACCAACTATCCTTGATCATGGACGTCCGCGTGACGCCGCAGGGCGAGGGCGGGGTGCATGTGCGCACCAGCGGCGGCGCGCTGCTGGTTGGCATCAATGCCGCCCAATTGCGCTACACGCCCAACAACGCTGCCTTCGCCGCGCACGGCGTCATTGAACTAAACCCCCAACTCGGCACGCAATCCAACTTAGAGCCGTTCTTGTTGGGCGGTGAGATGAAAGGGTTGTTGCAAGCCCGCGATCAAGATTTGCCTAATCTGGCCGAAGCGCTGGGTGGGTTCGCCGCGTCACTTGCCGACGCGCTCAACCAAGTACACAACGAAAACAGCTCATCGCCGGCAATTGGCAATTTAGTTGGGCGCCAAACCGGCTTGCTTGGCGCCGACGCCCTCAACTTCACCGGCTCTTCGCTGATCGGAATCACGGATTCCAGTGGCGTGTTGGCGCAGCGGCTTACCATTGATTTCGACGCAGGCACGATTACCGGCGAAGCGCCGGCGGCGGTCTACAATTTCAACAACACGATCGATGATTTCGCTACCGCCCTCGATACCGCGCTCGCCGCAGCGACGCCAGCAGGATCAGCGGATTTCACTGGCGGCGTGCTCTCGCTCAACGTCGGTTCAAGCGGAGGCCTTGTCGTGCAGCAAGATCCCGCTGACGCCAGCGATCGCGCCGGTCGCGGCTTCTCACACTTCTTTGGACTCAATGACCTCGTCTCACGCCCGACGCCGCTATTCTTCGAAAGCGGCGTCCAAGGCGCCGACCTGCACGGCTTCGCCGCTGGAGGGGCGCTCAGCTATCAGGTTCGCGACAGCACCGGGCGGTTGATCGGAGAGCCAACGATTGCAATCGCGGGCGCGCTGACGGGCGCGGGATCAACCTGGGACGATCTGATCGCCGAGTTGAACGCCAATGGGACTGGCTTGGGCGGTTACGGCGCGTTTGGGCTCGATGCAAGCACGGGGCGCATGGGGTTCACTTCGGCTGCGGGCTTCTCTGTCACGCTGATCTCGGATTCTACTGTCCGCGGCGGCACGGGTGTGTCGATGTCGGCGCTGCACGGCTTATCCGCGGCCGCGACGGCAGGTCGGGGGCTGGAGCTAAACGTCAATGGATTGGTCGCGGCCGAGCCCTCGCGCCTTGCGGTCGGCAGGCCGGATCTAACCGCCGACATTGGCGCCCGCATCATTGAGCAGGGCGATAATCGCGGCTCAACCGCATTGCTGGCGGCGCGCGACACAGTGCGGAGCTTCGGCGCAGCGGGTTCGTTGTCCGGTCAGACCACCACACTGGCGACCTATTCAGCGCGGCTTGCCGGAGAGGCGGGGCGGCTGGCGGCGGATTCCAAGCGCGGCGCGGATGGCGCCGCGGGGGGGGGGGGCGCGGGCGCCCCCCCCCCCGCGCC
>JANNFH010000186.1:0-4594 GCA_031379565.1 Alphaproteobacteria bacterium | reverse complement strand
TCGCGCGGCCCAAGTGACCATGCGGCGGAAACCCACGACGGCGTCCAGTCCCCGCCGCGCACGGCGGCGACGAAACCGCCCAAAACCACGATGAGCGACCGGTACCAGATTAGTCCTCGCGTGGCGCCTCATCGGAATCGGTATCGCCCTCTTCCGCCGCAATAGCGTAGCGGCCGGAGAACCAGCGCCCGAGATCAATATCGGCGCAGCGTTTGGAGCAGAACGGCCTGACGCGCTCATCCTGCGGCTTGCCGCAGATGGCGCATGTGCGCGTCTCTTCGCTCACAGCGCCCTCGCGTCAATTTTCTCGCGCGGCCAGTAAGAACCAGAGGCGGCGACGTCAAGGGTCCAGCGCATGCCGATGCGCCCACTTAACTCGGCGCGCCAATCGATTTCCGCCGCATCGAGCCAGGCCTTCGCTTCAGGCGCAACAGTGCAGGCGATCTGGCGCCCGGTTACAGCGCGCGCCTCGCGCTCAATCGCGCGCAACGCCATCAGCGCGACACTTTCCATGCTCAAGCGCCCATCGCCATCACCCATTTGCTCATGCAGCGGCGTACGCAATTGCGCGCGGGAGAGGTCGAACACGCCAAACCGCGAGAGCGCGCCGAACTGCACGCTCCACGGATCGCCAGCGAAGGCGGCGCGCACAGCGGCCTCAAGTTGAGCGCGGTGCGATTTTGCGCGCATGGAGACAAAATCAATCGCGATCACGCCGCCGATGCTGCGGAGCCGAATCTGCCGCGCTGCTTCCTGCGCCGCGGCCAGATTAAGCTCAAGCGCGAAGCGCTCGGGATCGCCCGAACCTTGACGGGCGCCGGAATCAACATCGATCGCCGCCAAAGCCGCCGTCGGTTCAATCGTCAGTAGGCCGCCGCCCGGAATTGGCGCGGTGCGCGAAAGCGCATCCTCAATCAGCCCGTCGATCTTTGCTCGCGTGGCGGCATCGGCGGGCTTGGCCGCGGCGATATCCTCGTCGCAGGCATGACGCTCCATGAAGTGCGGCGCTTCGCCGTCGTGGCCGATGTCGAGCAAATCCAGCACCGGGGATTTCCCGCGCGCCGCTTCCCGCGTCACCGACACCACCACGCCCTGGCCCTCGCGCAAGGCGAGGCGCTCGCGGCCATGCTGGCGAACCTTGCCGTCGGCGTCGAGCGGCAAAAACCCTTGTTGGCCCCGCAAACCCAGGTCAAGAAAAGCGCCGCGACGGCGGCGATCCACCGAGACGACCCGCCCGCAATAAAGCTCACCCCAGCGCGCCCTTCGCCCGGCATCGCTCGCACGCGACACCCGTAGCGCAATCGCCCGCCCTTCGCGCACCAACACCTCGCGGGTTTCGCCGACGGCGGCGTCGATCCAGGTTTCGATGGCCGCGCTCACAAGCCGCAGCTTTCGAGCAAGCCGGCGGTTTCGTGCAGCGGCAAGCCGACGATCGCGGAATAAGAGCCGCTTACATGGGCGATGTAGCGCGCCGCCAAACCTTGGACCGCGTACCCTCCCGCCTTGCCGCGCCATTCGCCGCTCTTGACGTACGCCTCGATTTCGGCGCGCGAGAGGCGCTTGAAGTAGACGCGCGATTCCACAAGGCGCCCGCGCACCTCGCCCGTGGGCGTGACCAACGCTATGGCCGTGAACACCCTGTGCGCGCGCCCAGACAGCAAATCGAGGCAGGCACGCGCCTCCGCTTCGCTCTCGGCCTTGGGCAATATTCGCCGCCCAAGCCCGACGACGGTATCGGCGCCCAGCACGACCGCACCCGGCCGCGGCGTCGCCAGCGCCTTCGCCCGGGCGAGCCTCTGGGCCAAGGTGCGCGGCGCCTCGCCTTTCAGCGGCGTTTCATCGATATCGGCGGCAACAATCTCATCGGGCGTGACGCCGATCTGCTTCAGCAAATCCAGCCGGCGTGGGCTGGCGCTCGCCAGCACCAAAAGCGGCGGCGTCATGGCCGTTTCAGGAAGCCCAGCCTGCGGGCGATGATGCGGTCCACGGTGCGCGGGTTCATCAACCGCGGAAGGGTTCGGTCCATGAACGCATTGCGCAAAATGGCGTAGCGCGTCTTGGGCTTGTCCACGCTCAACGCGCGCCAAATCAAGTCGCCGACATCGGAGGGTGGCAGGCCCTTGCGGCCTTGGCTCAGCATGTAGTCGGCGACGTGGCTCATCATCGGCGCGTAGGGCGTGTTGTCGAAACGCTTCAGATCGTTCTGTTCGGCCTTGTCCCAGATCGGTGTAGCGATGGCGCCAGGCCCAATCACGATGACGTCGATGCCGTACAGCATCAATTCCCGCCGCAGCGATTGCGAATAGCCTTCAAGCGCAAATTTCGAAGCCGCATAGGGCCCGACGAAGGGTGATCCATTCTGCCCGCCAACCGAAGAAATCATGACTATGCGCCCCGGCTTACCGGTGCGCCCCTCGTCTGCTCCCAGCACGCCAGCAAACGCACGCGTCACATTGTGGACGCCGAACAGATTGATCTTGAACTGGCGCTCAAGCTCCTCTGTATCAAGGTGCAGAAGCGGCCCCGGGACCGCGATGCCGGCATTGTTGACCAGGCCGAACAAGCGCCGATTGCCCAAAGCCTGCGCCACCTGCGCAGCGCCGGCGCGCACAGCGGGCTCGTCAGCGACGTCAAACAGGAGCGGCGTTACCTTGTCGCTGAATTCCTGAGTCAAGCCACTCGCGTCGGTTTGCTTGCGCACAGACGCGAACACATGCGCGCCTTCGCGCACGGCTTTCGCAGCCGCAGCGCGGCCAATCCCGCTGGAAGCCCCGGTGACAACAACAGCGCGATCAAGCGAACCGGTCATTTGAATCGCTCCGTGATCCGACCCTTGGTCAGATCATAAGGCGTCATTTCCACCAGCACCTTGTCGCCGGCCAGCACGCGAATGCGGTTCTTGCGCATCTTGCCGGCGGTGTGGGCGATGATTTCGTGCTCGTTCTCAAGCTTCACGCGGAACGTGGCGTTCGGCAAAAGCTCGATCACCGTACCGGCAAACTCCAGCAATTCTTCTTTCGGCATTCGCTCCTCAATGCTTCTGACCCTGATTTGAGGCACTCTATAGAGGGCCCCGCTCACCCCGTCGACGGGCGCGGAAACCGCGCCATGATGCGCTGATCGAGCCCGTTGCGGACCGACCGATACTCCATAAGGCTCTGTTCGCGCGAGCCTTCCGTGAGGGAGGGGTCGTAGGTCGGCCAGTATTCGGCGGCCAGCCCCAGGCGGGGGCCGGCGTCCAAGGCGTTGTGATGCGCCTCTGGACTAAGGCTGACGATGAGGTCGAACGGCCCCTCTTCCTCGAATACCTCTAGGCCCTTGGGCCGATGGGCGCCGATGTCGGCCCCCAATTCATCCATCACCGCCGCGGCCAGATAATCGGGTTCGCCCCCCGGCCGAATTCCAGCGCTATCGACCCGCATGAGCGGGCCAAAGCGCAACCGCGTCAGCGCGGCGGCCATCGGCGAACGGATGCGGTTATGGGTGCATAAAAAGAGCACCGAATTCGGCGGCGCGCCGCCCGCGCTCATCGCTCAATTCCGCGCGTGCAGCGCGAAGATCAGCGTAAACAGGCGCCGCGCGGTTTCAAAGTCGAGCGTGAATTTTGCTTCGAGCGCCCTCACCAGCGCCTCGGCCGCCTCATTATGCAACGCCCGCCTGCCCATATCGATGGCTTCGATCTGGCTCGGCGGCGCGTTGCGAATGGCGGCGTGATAGCTCTCGCAGATCAGGAAGTAATCCTTGATCAATTTTCGCACCGGGGAGAGCGAAGCGATGTGGGTCATGACGCCCGCGCCATCGCCGCTCGTCACCCTGAAAACTAGCCGCCCGTCATGCATCGCAAGATCGAGCGCATAGGGCCCGCGATCCTCGCCGACCACCGCAAAGCAATTTTTCTCCATCAAATCGAATATCGCCACGCGCCGTTCGTGTTCGGCGTTGGCGTTCACCGGCGGCAACGACGCTTCGTCGAGGCGAACCTCGCTTAGCCGATCGCGTTCGCCCGACATCAAGCCTGCTCGTGATCGGGGCGGCGCGGCGTCGGCCATGCGGGCGCCATATCCATCAGCAGCGTATCGAGGCACTCCACGTCGAGTACGATTTCGCCTCCGCCCGCCAGGACGATGCGTACAATTCCCCCTGGCGGATCATTAGCGGGAACAAAATTCACCGACAGAATGGAGGCCAGCGCATCGGGCGCGTCTTGGCGCAGCCGCCGCGTCTTGACGCTAAGTACGCTCTCAAAGGAAAGCGCCGCGCGCACGCGCTCATACGGTCCCTGCTGGCCAGCCTCCTCCCAGCGGAAGCGGTTGATGAGGGTGGAGAAGCGGCGCGCCTTCTTGTCGAACGCGCAATCGCCCATGCGCGTCAACGCATCCTGCGCGGCCGCGGCGATGACGTCCAGGTCCGCGGCGTCCTCGGCCAACAACCGCAATGGCGCGCTCATTGTCCCTCTCCCCTTGTGGGAGTGTTGCGATACGCGATTTTTGCGGTTGTTTGTTGGGATTTTGGCGTTTGCACCTGTGCCCGATCGGCGTTTCGCCGTTTCGCGGGGTCGATCTGAGCGGGTTGGGGACGCGGCGGGCGCATTTAG